>CAZAWG010000096.1:0-6109 GCA_964488785.1 uncultured Oscillospiraceae bacterium
GCCGGGGAGGAACTGCATGGAAAATAAAAAATTCAACCGGGAATGGGTAAAAACCTTTGCGATCATCTTTTTGGCGATCCTATTGGTTCTGACTTTCTTTTCCAATACTATTATGAATATGACTCTTCCGGAGGTATCGACCGAATACATACAATATGGCTCGATCAAAACGCAGGTGCGCGGTACGGGGACAGTCACGGCGACGGATAACTACAGCGTGACGGTGCCGACCACCCGTGAAATAATGAAGGTGGCGGTAACGAGAGGCAGCGAGGTCCAAAAGGGCGATGTTCTGTTTTTCTTAGCCGAGGGCGAAAGCGATGAATTGCAGGCGGCTCGTGACAGCTATGATGCGCTGAATTACGAATATGCCAAAATGCTCATCGATGCTTCGAATAGCGAGGATTTTGCAGATAAGGAGCGTGCCATCGAACAGCAGAAAGAGGATCTGGAGGAAGCAAAGGCTAAGCTTGCCGCCTATTCCGGCACCCAGACTGCGATCGATGAAGCAAAGTTAGATGTTCGCGCGGCCGAAAAGGAGGTTTCTCAAAAGCAAAAGGAAATCGAAGAGTTAGAAAGCGAGCAAAGCGCACTTGCCTATACGCCGAGTGAGGATGAAGTGCTGACCGGCAAGGAAACCGATGTGACCCTGGAGGACTATACGAAGGCGATCGCACAGCTGGATGCGGCGGAAAAAAGGATCGAGGATGCCAAGGCGGTCGTGACCGAAAAGAAGGAAGCTGTGACGACAAAGGAAAGTGCCCAAAGCAAGCTGGAGCGTGAGCGCGAAAAGCTGCAAAACACGTATCAGAAGGCAAAGTCCGAATACGATACCTATAAAGCAGAGACTACCTCGGCAGAGGAGTTAGAAAAAAGCATTGAAAGCTCCGATCAGAAGATCGATGAGTTAGAGCATAGCATCAAGTATAAACAACAGGAATTCTACAATCAGACGGAAAACAGGGAGCTGGAAAAGGCGTATGACCGCTATATCGATGCCAAGGATGAGTATAAAAAGAAACGAAATGCCTACTTAAATGCTTCAGAGAGCGATAAACAGGCAAAAAAAGAAGAAATGCAGATGGCTGGAGAGGTCTTGGATAATGCTTATGATTATTATGATTCGATCCTGACTAACGAAAAGAACATTGCCAAGGAGATCGAAAAGGCCATCGAGGAGTTAGAACTCAGCTTAAAATATGAGCTTAAGAACAATACTGACCTGCGGGATAAGCTTGCCGAGGTGAGTGAGCGCGAACAGACGCTTGTGAACATGGAGCTGGATGTAGCCGAGAAGCTTGCGGCTGTGGAAAAGAAGGACGATGAGATCGAAGCGGCTAAGGATGCCGTGACGGCAGCCAATCAGGCGGTCACACGTGCGGAAAGCGAATATGATAAAGCGGTCGAGGAACAGAAAAAGCTGACAGAAAGCTTAGATAAGGTCAAAAATGGCTATAAATACGTAAAGTATAAGGACTATGAGTCAAAGATCGATCAGAAAAAAGAAGAGTTAGACGCTCTTAACACGACTCTGGAGGAGAAGAAAGAGATATTAGCCGATCTGGAAGCCGACTCCGGCGTGTCCGAGGATTCCTTAAAGGAGCAGATCAAGACATTAGAACGTCAGATCCTTTCTTCTACGTCCGAGCTTGAAAAGAGCATTGAGGAAGCCGGCACACAAAATGAGCTTCAGAAGTTAGAGTTAGAGAAGAAAAAGAAGGAGATCGCCAAGGCGAAGGAAGAAGTCGATAAGCTGACCGAAAAATATACCTCGGCGGAGGTGCTTGCACCGGTGAGCGGTGTGATCGATTCCATCAATGTCACGGCCGGTCAAAAGACACAGCCTGACACGGCACTGTGCGAGATATCTCTTGCCGAACAGGGCTTCAAGCTGACGTTGACCGTAACGCAGGAGCAGGCTGCCAAGCTGCGCATGGGCTCTCCGGCTGAGATCACCAGCTATATTCCCTATGATTCCAAGATCAGCGCAACACTTGCCGCAATCAAGAACGACACCGCGAATCCCGGGAGCCGTCAAAAGCTTCTTGAATTCAATGTCGAAGGCGATGTTACATCGGGTCAGACTCTGTCACTTGCCGTGGGAGACAAGAACGCAAGCTATGAAAACACCGTTCCCAATACGGCCATCCGCGAGGACAGCGACGGAAAGTATATTTTGATCGTGGAATCGCAAAGCACCCCCATTTCTACGCGCTACAAGGCGAAGAGGGTAGCGGTGACCGTCGTGGCAAGCGATGATACGCGCTCGGCCATCACGGGCGATTTCGACAGCTATGGCTACGTTATTGCCACATCCTCCAAGCCCATCAACAGCGGAGAGCAGGTGAAGCTGGTTGAGAATTAGCCCTAAACAGCTGCTTTCGGCGGCGATCACGGTGCTTCTTACGGTGCTTACGGTCGGCATGGGTGCGGCTATGTATACCTATACATATTCCTTTGCCCATGAACACGTGGCAGAACGCTTCGCCAAGGACGAACGCTTTGCACAGTTCACGCTTTTCGCTTCCGAAAGTGCAGAATTCACCTTTGACAAGCTCCTGTATTTCCGCTATAATCTGGAAAAGAAGCTGACCGAGCAGTCGCTGACTCCGCCCCAGGGCGCACGGCTGTACGCCGATGCCTACAGTGCCTTTGACGAGGCGACACTTGCTTCCAACGGAAAGCGAACGGCAAACGCCAAGCTTGCCTATATCGGCGGTGATTATCGTCTGTTTTACCCGGCGTATGAATTCATGCCGGATATTGCAAAGGATATCAACCATGACCGGATGCTGTTGTCCCGTTCAGCTGCATGGCAATTATACGGCGGCGAGGCCTTGTATGATTATCCGGTGACGGTCGGCGAAAAGACCTTGTACGTCAGCGGTGTATATGCGGACCCGGAGGAAAACGAAAGCATAAAGAAGTTTTATGGCGAGCGGACTCCGGCGGCAGTCGATCTGATGGCCGATAAGGAACGTCCGATCACCTGCTACGACCTGATCGTGGTCGATCCGGTCAAGAATTTCGCGTTAGAGGCCGTGAAGGCGTGCTTAGATCTCCCGGAGGGAAGCTATCTGCTTGTGGAAAACTCGAACCGCTTTTCCATCGGTAAGCTGTTTCAAAAGATTCCGACCTTGGTCGAAGCGGATGCACCGCTTCCGACCGGCGTGGATATCACACCGGAGGAGATGGAAGCACAGCACGCTGAAAAGGTGCTGGCTGTGATGCTTATCTTATTGTGCGTGTTTGCCGTGTGGCCGGTCATTCGGGGGATCGTCTGGTGTGTTCGACTGTTCCGTGTGGTGAAAGCCTTTTTCTCCCGTACAGTCGTGCGCCGCATCAAAGACAGATTTTCCTATTCATAACAAATCGTATCCAAGCATAAGACAATATAACAAAGGGAAGCGCATTGTTCGCTTCTGCAACAGGGAAAGGAAAGGGAAACACATGAAAAAAAGACTTTTGAGCCTTGCACTTGCCGTTACGATGGTGGCGTCAACGCTGATCTTAGGCTCCTGCGACGGTTCGGGAGACTCCGGAAAGACCATCAAGGGCGCACGCACCACGCGTGACCTTACCAACGTCTATAAGGCCGAAGCGATCAACACAGTCGGCACGACCTTTGAGAAGCTGCGCATCAGCAATGTCTATGCGCTGAATGACGGCAAGCTGCTTGTCTGGGGCTATACAGAGGATGACTACGAGGATAAGTATTACATCACCGATCCCTCCTTCCAGAATGCATCGGAATTGGTTCTTCCCAAGGCCGAAGGCGAGAACACCGAAACCTATATGCAGAACCTTGTTTCGGATTCCAAAACCGGAAATATCTGGTATATCAAGAATGTGTATACCTACTCTGAAGCGAATGATGACACGACCGTTATGCCGCGTGAAACGGCTGTGGCGGAGGCGATCGATGCAGAGAAGTATTATATAGATGTGGCCATCGACGATGATTTCGCCGTTACGCCGGTCGGCGAAAGCTCGAACCGCTACTATCTCGTTGAAATGGGCGCGGATGGAAACGTGATCGCCGAGCGCGAGATCACCTCCGACATGACCATCACCGAGGAGGATGGCACGACCTATACCGGCTACATCAGTTCCGCCGCTTTAGTGAATGGTATGTATACCTTCAGCGTGGGAAATAAATTCCTGTCCTTTGCAGATGGGGCAGGTGACCCGAAGGTGGTCGAGGTCGCAGATGAAGGGGGAAGTGTGCAGGTCGAATCCATGTATGTGGGCACCACCGGAAAGGTGTACTACTCCACATGGGGCGAGAACGGCATGGAGCTAAGCACCATCGACCTTGAAACCGGTGTCAGCGCCAAGACCGACTTTGGTGATCTGGAAAACGAATTTTACAATTACAACATTTCAGCCAGCGGTCCCGAAGGCTTCGAATTCGTTATGAATAACGAATTCGGTATTTATGGCTATACGCCGGGCGATGCTTCTCTTACGGAAATTTGCAGCTTTACCAACTCCGATATCGATATGGGCTATTCCTACGGAAGCAACCCCATCTTCTTAGACGATGGCCGCATTCTGATGTCCTATTACGACTACGATGAAAATGCCAACAACATTCTGCTTCTTTCCAAGGTCGATCCTTCCATGGTCAAGGAAAAGTATCTGATCACGGTCGGCGCACGCTATATCAACTATAATTTGCGCAAAGCCTTTATGAAATTCAACCGTACCAGTGAGGACTACAAGGTCATTTTCAAGGACTACAGCATTTACGATAACGAATCCAACGATTATAACAGCTCCATTGAGCAGCTGAATAAGGATATTCTTTCCAAGACTGATGCCCCCGATATCGTACTCATTCAGTATGGCATGGATATCACAAGCCTTGCCAATAAGGGCATATTTGTGGATCTCGAAAAGCTGATGGCTTCGGATGAGACTTTCAATAAATCGGATTACATGGAAAACGTGTTCGAAGCTCTTAAGCTCGGCGGAAAGCTGTATTCCATCAGCCCTTCGGTCAGCTTTATGACCTTAGTCGGCAAAAAATCCATTTTCGGCGATAAGAATTCCTGGACCATGAAGGACTTCCTGGAAATGCACCGTTCGCTCGGCGAGGGTGAGAACATGATCTCCGAAGCGACCCGTGATGGTATCGGCACGATGCTTCTTCAGATCGCCGTGGACGAATTTATCGGCGACGATGGAAAAGCAAACTTTGACAGCGAGGAATTCAAAAATCTGCTTGCTTACTTGAAGGATATCCCGGCAGATTATACGGCGTATGAGGATCTTTGGCTCGATAACCACAACTATTGGGAGGAAAGTGAGCTGGGCTACAGCAAGGGTACGACCAAATTGTTTACCGGCTTTATCCCCGGCTTCAACCAGATCCCGGAATTTGAGGCATATCTCGGGGAAGAGGTCACGCTCATCGGCTATCCGACCGGCATGGAAGGCACGATCGGTACGCTCATCCAGGCGAACCAGGAATTGGCGATCACCTCCTCTACAAAGGTCATGGACGGCTGTTGGGAAGTGTTTAAATATCTGCTTGGCGATGAATACCAGAATAAATTCGCAGGCGATGCGGATGAATACGGTCATACCGGTTCGTATCAGTTCCCCATCAAAAAGACTATGGTCGAAAAGAAGATGAAGAACGATATTCTGCCCAGCTACTACACCGAAAAGGATGAAAACGGCAACGAGGTTCAGGTCAAGGAAGATAATATGGCTTGGATCGGCGGTACGGAAGTGCCGAAGCGCGATAGCACCGAAGCGGATGCGGCGCGTATCTATGAGCTGATCTCCGGTGCAAGTGTCTGCCAGAGAGAAAACGAGGAGCTAAACAAGATCATCCTTGATGAAGCACAGGCATATTTTGATGGGCAAAAGACCGTCGAAGAGGTCGTGCCGATCATCAATTCGCGTGTTCAGATCTTGATCAATCAATAAGTTTACAGGGGACGCGACCGGCGTCCCCTTTTTGTCGGAAAGTTGGGTAATCTGAACAACAAAAACGTTCACAATTTGGAAGTACTAACAAAAATGTCAGGATTTCTTCAAAAATATTGCAGCGTTCATACTTCTGAAACAAATGTGCGCTATGATAATGATAAAGTAC
>CAZAWG010000097.1:0-6074 GCA_964488785.1 uncultured Oscillospiraceae bacterium
AAACAGGCTTGACACATAGGTAAGCACCACATAGAGTGCTGCCACAAGTGCGGAAAGCATGAGCTTTTTTGTTTTCTTTTGTACCATATTCTTTTTTCTCCTTAGTTTTGTTTTAAGTGAGGATGGTCACGAACTCACTGTGATAAGTATACTGCAAACAAGCGACACTTACAAGGAGATAATATGAAATTGGTGTGAAAATTGGGGGAAGTCGATTCTCATTTTGAAGAGATGTATTTTTGCTGATACTCCGAGGGTGCGATACCGGTCATTTTTTTAAATGCACGGCTGAAATAGAAGGCGTTCTCATAGCCACACTGCTCTGCCACTGCGCCCACGCTGTAATATCCGGAGCCTAACAGCTCACAGGCATAATCGAGCTTACATTTGAGGATATACTGTTTGGGGGTCATGGAACATTTCTGCAAGAACAGCTTTTTTAAATAGGAGCCACTCATATCGCACATTGCGGACAATCCCTCCACACGCAGGTCTTTTTCGGTAAAATGGGCATGGATATGGGAAAGGGCCGGTTTGATACGCTCATACTGCGTTTCAGGGACATACACGCTTTTTTGAAGCTCTGCCAAAATACCGTACAATTCTCCAATGCAGGAAAGCGTATAGCCTGCTTCATGGGCTCGCCAGCGCAAAAAGGTCTTACGAAAGAGCTTTTCAAGTCCTCTGTGATCGACCGTTTCAAGCACAAAAGCTTTATCGGACACCGGCTCAGATGTATCAAAAAAGATATCGATGCACGCGCCGGGCTCGAACCGCTCCACGTGGTATTCTTCGATCCTCCCTTTAGGCAAGAAACGGACTGTGCCGGGATTTGTAAACAGTGTCTGACCGTTAAAAGCGACGCGCGCCGAGCCGGACAGATGATAGATCAGCTCATTATAGATACATTCGCCGTGGAAATTGGTCACCCGTTCGCGGTATTCGTTTTCCGAAACATAGATAATACGCCCGATCTGCGTTATGCGCACATTTTCAAAATTCACATTCTTCCCTCCCCTGTTTTTCTTTCATTATACAGGAAACGTGCGCGTTCGTCAAGGAGATACGCGCACGTTTATGCCAAAAAGTATAAATTTACCGTTCGTCAGCTTTCTTTTAAACATAGCTCCGATCGACCGTGATCACACCAAAATACCGTCCGGGGAGGGAGGACAAATAGTCGCGCAGGGCTTTTTTCACGGCTTCATCGGTCATTTTCTCATCGAACGGGAGAAGCACATCGAAAATGACATTGGTATGTGTTTTGCCCTTGACCAATCGGAAATCATGCACAGAGGCTGTGGGAAGGATGCTTGTATGCACGAAATCGGTGACCAGCTTTTTGAGCGCATCCGTATCGGCATCGTGGACGGCGACCGGATCCATATGGATGACTGCAGCACAGCCCAACGTCTCGTTCAGATACTTTTCGATGTTATCGATGACATCATGCGCTTCGCAGAAATCAGCGTTTTCATCCACCTCCGCATGGAGCGACACCATCACACGTCCCGGGCCGTAATCGTGAACGATCAGATCATGAATGCCGCACACCTCCGGATAGCTCATGACCGTCTTTCGTATTTCCTCCACGAATTCGGCGCTGGGCGGCTGACCGAGCAAGGGACTGATAGTATCGCGTGCCGCCGAAAAGCCGGCGTACAGAATGAAGCAGGCAACGGCGAGTCCGCAATAGCCATCGACCGGAACGCGCGTGATATGTCCAACAACGGTGGCAAGCATCACGACGGAGGTGGAGATGACATCGGAGAGGCTATCGGCGGCGGTGGCTTTCATGGAAACGGAATCGAGCTTTTGTCCGACAGAGCGGTTATAAAAGCACATATACAGCTTAACAAGCACCGAAAAGCTCAAAATGACAAAGGTAAGTGCGGTGGCTTCGACCGGCTCCGGGTGAAGGATCTTTTCAAAGGACCCCTTGGCCAGCTCCACGCCCATAAGCATAATGACGAGCGACACGACAAGCCCGGAGATATATTCAAAGCGGCCATGTCCAAAGGGATGCGCCTTATCCGGCTTTTCGGCGGCAAGCTTAAAGCCGATGAGCGTAATGATGGAGCTTCCGGCATCCGACAGATTATTGAAGGCATCCGCAGTCACGGCCATAGAGCCGGAAAGAAGTCCGGCGGCAAGCTTAAAGGCGAACAGCACAAGGTTTAAAAAAATACCCATAAAGCCGCAGAGATAGCCATAGGCCGTGCGGACATTCGGATCCTTGAGATCGGAAGAATGCGGAATAAACAGTCTTGCAAGCAGAGTGAGCATATACGATCACTTCCTATTTATATTTTAGGGGAAAATACGGCGTATGCGCCCGAATAGGGGCGCATACAACTACAGCTTCTTATTTTACCGCTTTTTCCGGCGTACCCGGTGCATACTTTGCATTGGCCAACATCAGCTTTATGCGGTTTTCCTGGTTGATCTTGGTCGCGCCGGCATCGTAATCCACGGCGACGATGTTTGCTTCGGGATATTTTTCCTTGAGCGGCTTCATCATGCCCTTGCCGACGATGTGGTTCGGCAGACAACCAAAGGGCTGGGCACAGACGATGTTATTCACGCCCTCCTCGATCAGCTCTGCCATTTCCGCCGTAAGCAGCCACCCCTCGCCCATTTTCGCGCCATGACCGATGAGTCCATCGGCAAGATGTATCACGTGCTTAAACGGGGTCGGTGCATCAAACACGCCCTGGGCATGGATGGCATCGATGATATCCTTCTGCTTTTTTTCAAAATAGCGAAGGACGACATCGAACACAAAGCCTTTTTTCTTTCTCATGCCCAAAAGCTTTGCATCGGTCACCGAATTATGGCAGGAGAACATACAGAAATCGAGAAGACCCGGCATGACGACCTCGGCATTTTCGGATAAAAGAAACCTTTCCAATTCATTATTCCCAAGCGGCGAGAATTTTACGAAGATCTCTCCGACAATGCCCACGCGCACCTTCTTTTCCGTTGTACGCTCGATGGAAGCAAAGTCCGCAAGGATCTCCTTATAATACCGCTTGATGGTCGCATACTTTAGTTTCCCGTTTTTCGCCATTTCATGAGTCAGCTTTTCGACCCAATGCTCACACATGGCTTCGGTATCGCCCTTATGCACCTCATACGGCACGCACTGATTACGAAGCGACATGAGAAGGTCGCCCAAGATCGCCGCATACAGCAAGCGAATGCCGAGCGGCACGGTAAGCTTGAACGCGCTGCCCTTTTCAAGGCCTGCGACATTTAGAGAAATGACCGGGATATGACCATAGCCGGCTTTTTTCAAGGCCTTTCGGAGAAGGTAGATGTAATTGGAGGCGCGACAGCCGCCGCCAGTCTGCGTGATCATGAGGGCAAGCTTATTGGTATCATACTTTCCGCTATCGATGGCGGCAAGCATTTGTCCGATGACAAGTAACGCCGGATAGCAGGTATCGTTATGTACGTATTTCAAGCCATATTCTATGACGCTGGAATCGTAATTCTCAAGTAACACGGCATTATAGCCGAAGGAACGCAAAATTCCGGTCATGATCTTAAAGTGCATGGGAAGCATGGTCGGCACTAAGATGGTATAGTCGAGCATACTTTCGTCAAACACCACATGATCCGGCTTTTCGCTTTCGCACGCGCCGCAGGCACTACAGGTGTTTTCGTCTTTATTTGTACAGCTGCTCATTGCTTATCCATACTCCTTTCCTCGATGGCACCGATCAGACTGCGCAAGCGTATTTTCACGGCACCGAGATTGGTGATCTCATCGATCTTGATCTGGGTATACAGCTTACCGCTTCGTTCCAGAATATCCTTGACCTCATCGGTGGTCACGGCATCCAGCCCACAGCCGAAGGACACAAGCTGCACAAGCTCCGCATCCTCATTTTCCACGGCAAATTCTGCCGCATGATACAGCCGGGAATGGTAGGTCCACTGATTGAGTACCGTGATCTTCGGCGAACGCGAAGCCATATGCCACACGCTGTCCTCACTGACCACGACAAAGCCCAAGGACGAGGCTAACTTATCAATACCATGCCCGATCTCCGGGTCGGTGTGGTACGGACGACCGGCCAAGATCAGGATACGTTTGCCCTTTTCGCGGGCAAGCGCGACAGCGCGTTCGCCCTCGGCGCACACTGCCTTCATATAGGCATCGTACTGCGCAAAGCCATATTCGACCGCTTTTTTCACGACTGCGCGTGTCAAGCTAAAGCCGTTATCGTTCAAATAGCGGTACAGCTGCTTGACCAATTCCTTACGGTCGTTGATGTTGAGATAGGGATACAGGAAGCGCGTTTGCTTCAGCTCCTCCATATTTCCCCGGAGAAGCTCGGAATAATACGCCACCACCGGGCAGTTATAATGATTAGAGGAAGCGTTTTCATCTACGTTATAGCTGAGGCAGGGATAGAAGATCGCATCCACGCCCTGTGAAAGCAGCTCCTCGACATGACCATGCATAAGCTTGGCCGGATAGCAGGCTGTATCCGAAGGGATGCTCTGCTGTCCCTTGAAATAGGTATCGCGTGTGGACAGCGGCGAGGTTTTGACTGTAAAGCCGAGAGCCGAAAAAATACCATGCCACAGGGGGAGCAGCTCATACATTCCGAGTGCAAGCGGCAGACCGAGGGTCTTTCCAAGCGGCTTTCCGACCGGCTCCTCTCCGGAAGCGACCTCCGACAGATAGGAACGCTTGAATTCGTGCAGATTTGGGAGCTTTTCAGCGCTCTTTTCGAGTCCTGCGCCCTTTTCGCACTTATTGCCGGAAACGTACTTTTCGCCGCCGGAAAAGCTATTGACGGTCAGGCGGCAACTATTGGTACAGCCATGACAAACGGCATTGGTGGTTTTATGGGTAAAGTCCTGAAGCGCTTGGGGGGATATAATGGTAGAGCCTTCCGTTTTTTCGAAGGTCTTTGCGTACAGGGAAGCACCAAACGCGCCCATAAGGCCCGAAATTTCGGGACGAATGACATCGTGTCCGAGCTCGCGCTCAAAGCTGCGAAGCACGGCGTTATTTAAGAATGTACCGCCCTGAACAACGATATTTTCACCAAGCTCGGCGGCACTGCTGGCGCGGATGACCTTATAAATGGCATTTCGCACCACGCTGAGCGACAGTCCGGCGGAAATATCACACACACCGGCGCCATCCTTTTGCGCCTGCTTAACAGAGGAATTCATAAAGACGGTACAGCGCGTACCCAGCGACACGGGGTGTTTAGCAAGAAGTCCTAATTTACTGAATTCTGCCACATCGTAGCCCATGGATTTTGCAAACGTCTCAATAAACGAGCCACAGCCGGACGAGCAGGCTTCATTGAGCATAATGCTGTCGATAGCGCCGTCGCGCACACGGAAGCACTTGATATCCTGTCCGCCGATATCCAAGATAAAATCGACGTTGGGATTGAAAAATTTAGCGGCCTTTAAATGCGCTAACGTCTCGACCACGCCGATATCCACGCCAAAGGCGTGCTTGATCAGCTCCTCGCCATAGCCGGTGACGGCGCTGGAAGCGATGTGGATACGCTCTCCGCAGAGCGCGTAGATTTGGTTAAGCTGTTCACGCACGATCTCGACCGGGTTTCCCTTGTTGGAGTCGTAGTAGCTGTAGAGGATACCATCGTTTTCATCGGTCAGGGTCAGCTTTGTGGTGGTACTGCCGCAGTCGATGCCAAGGTAGGCTTTTCCCGAATAGGTGGAAATATCCGTGCGCTTGACGTCGGCACGGGTATGACGCGCCAAAAAGGCTTCCAATTCATCGTTATCGGCAAATAACGGCGGCTCGGTGCCTACGCCGGTCGAGGAAGCTTTACAATCCTTTAGCAAATGGCAGAAGCTGTCGAAATCGTACACTTCCTTTTGTCCGGAGGCATACAGTGCCGCGCCATACGAAACCGAAAAACGGGCATAATCCGGGAACACGGCATGGACTTCATCTAATTTCAACGTTTCAACAAAGCGGCGGCGCAGCCCCATGCAGAAGCTAAGCGGTCCGCCAAGGAACATGACCTTGCCGGCGATCTTACGTCCCTGGGCAAGGCCGGCGATGGTCTGAT
>CAZAWG010000098.1:0-5909 GCA_964488785.1 uncultured Oscillospiraceae bacterium
CCGCTATACCGGCTACATCATTTCCTTGGCACGCAACTCCTATCGCGGCATCAAGGTCGGACTGGACTGCTCCAACGGAAGCACATGGATGTTGGCAAAGAGCATTTTTGACGCCTTAGGCGCCGAAACCTACGTCATCGGCAACACCCCGACCGGGCTGAATATCAACCGCGACTGCGGCTCCACGCACATCGATGGGTTGTGTAAGCTGGTCAGGGAAAAAGAGCTCGATATCGGCTTTGCCTTTGATGGCGATGCGGATCGTTGTCTTGCTGTAGACGAAAAGGGAAATGTGCTGACCGGCGACCACATCCTCTATCTTTGCGGCTGCTACATGAAGCAAAAGGGCGAGCTTGCCCAGAACACCATCGCCGCCACTGTCATGTCTAATCTCGGTTTGTTCCGTGTGTTGGACGAAAAGGGCATTTCCTACGTCAAGACCGATGTAGGCGACAAATTTGTTTATGAAGCCATGCAGAACAACGGTCTGTGCTTGGGCGGCGAGGAATCCGGACACATCATTTTCTCCAAATATGCCACGACCGGCGATGGTCTGATCACAGCCCTCAAGATCATGGAGGTCTTTATCGAAAGCAAGCAGGTCGCTTCCAAAATGTGTGAAGGCTTTATACGCTATCCACAGATCGTCAAAAACGTGCGCGTAGCCGATAAGGATGCTGTTATCAACGATCCGGAGGTCAAAGCAGCTTTAGCCTATGCCGAGGAACAGCTCGGCGAAAACGGACGTATCCTTCTTCGCAAGAGTGGGACCGAGCCGGTCGTGCGCGTAATGGTGGAAGCCATGGGTGAAACACTGTGCGAAGCGCTCTCACAAAGGGTAGTCGATACCATTGCAGCAAGAGGACTATCTGTACAATAAGCCACAAACATGGCTCACATCGGAGGGAAAGTCATGACAATATCCAAAAAGACCAAACGACTGGCTATTCTTTGTGTTTTGTGGATGGGAGTGATCTTTCTGTTCTCCGCACAAACAGTCAATAGCTCCATACGCTCCAGCAACCGTGTCATACGGCTCATTCTCAGCGTGTTGGAGCCGGAACGCGACCTGGAGGACACCGCCAAAGAAGAAAGCGGCACGAACAGCGTTCCCATAGTAAATACCCAGACCTCCGTTCCGGCCGAAGCAGAGCCGGAGCCTTCTCTCGGCGCTTCTTCCAACGAAGAAAATAATGCCCCGGACAGTGTTCCTGCGATCAGCACGCAGGCTTCCGCTCCGGTCGAAGCAGAACCGCAAAGGGAGCAAACTCTGTTCCCCTCACAAACATGGCTCGGTATTCCTCCCCATGCTTTTGCAGCGGTCATTCGAAAAACGGCACATCTTAGCCTGTTTTTCATTTTAGGGCTTCTTGTGAGCATGACATTTTTCTCTGCCTACGAGAAGCTATCCTGTTTTCTGCCCCTTGCTGCATGGGGTGTGTGCGTCGTATATGCCGCTTTGGATGAATTCCATCAACTGTTTGTAGATGGGCGCGGCGCACAGCTGACCGACGTCGCCATCGACAGCGGAGGGGCTCTTTTGGGCATTCTAATCGCGACTATTTGCTGCCTTTTTCGGCAAGGACGGCGTTCCCACGGAAAATAATCGCTATAAAAGCAGACAGTCAAACCGGCTGTCTGCTTTTTTCACAAAAAGCATCGTCTGCATTTGTCAATATCTACAAAAAAACGTCAAATTTACGCGGTCTTAACATTCTTTCTGCCCATTATGCTATAATAAGATGTTAAATATTCTATCAAGTAAGGAGAGAATGTCATGAAGCACCTCAAAAAAGCACTGTGTGCTGCGCTGCTCGCCGCTCTTTTGGCAACCGGCATACAAGCTGCCAACCAAAACCTTGAACCCTACACACTAAGCTATAATTCGTCCTACAACGGCTCCCACGAGGGCATTCGCGCCGGCTGGACCTTAGACAACCGCGCCGGCCCCTTCCGTCAGAGCATATTTGGCGGCTATGAGTATTTGCGCGATGAAAGTCCGCTTCGCGCCTCCAGCCTCTACCGCGACCTCAACCGGACGGATGAAGGAAAGGTGGTCATGGAAACACGCGTTTCCTTCCGAACCGGGTTTGACGGTCTGCGTATGCAACTCACCACCTCGGACGGAGATCTTGTCTATTCGCTGGAAACCGACAACAACGCCTTTTATGTACAAAAGGCCGATGGCACGCGCACGCAGCTGTTTGCACCCTCTGAGACAACCTCACATTCCTTCCATTTTATTATAACACTTGATTTTGAAAGTCAAACAGCACACACCATCATCGACGGTACGGATTATGGAACCACACCGCTTCTTGCCGATCGCATCGACCGCTTTGCCTTCACTACTACGCCGGAGGATGTTCTGACCATCGTTCCCAGCGGCTTAAAGCTCGTTGCCAACTATACGCTGCACGATGATTTTACCTATTATACCGGTTCGGCAAAGCAGATCCCCTATGGATGGACTTCCTCCAATTTCCAAAACGCGTATGTTCAAAACACACTTGCTTATGTCAAGAACGGCGCTTCGCTCCAAAAAAGCTTTGAGCGTGCCACCGGCAAGCAGGCGTTTGACCTTACCTATTTTGCCGAAGCCGGCTCCACCGCAAGCTTCACCCTCTCGAATGGGAACACAGCAGTGCTTACCGTGACGAGTGACGGCAATACCATTTACTGTAACAACACGCCCGTCTATGAGGATACTTTGGAGAATTTCTGGTATCGCATCCGCGCAGAATTGGATCTGGATGTCGGAACGGTCGATTTCAAGCTCAATGGACGCGTATTAGAAACGCTCGATCTGCTTTCCTCGGAAACAAGCATCGACCACCTGACTCTTTCTGCACCCAAAGGAAGCGTGCAGTTTGACGAGATCCGCTTAGGTGCCATCACCGACCCGGACGACTACGTTCCGGAGCCGGTCATTCCGACCGATTCAGACAATAACATCGTGGGTCTGAACGTCTGCTCCCTGTGGGCGTACACCTCCGGACATGGCTGGTCGTGCGTCACACCGTATGACGAGGTGCGCCCGGTGCTTGGCTACTACGACGAAGGCTCTGCAGAAACCGCCGACTGGGAGATCAAATTCCTGACCGAGCACGGCGTGGATTTCCAGGCGTTCTGCTGGTATGCCGACAACAGCAACGGCCCACTCAAAAACACGCGGCATTCCATCCATCTGCACGATGGCTTCATGAATGCACGCTACAGTGATAAAATGAAGTACTGTCTCATCTGGGAGGCAGCCAACGGCGCGCACCCTGCGAATGCCAACGCTTTCCGAAGCTACTTTGTTCCCTTCTGGATCGAGAACTACTTCAAGGATGAGCGCTACATGACCATCGACAACAAACCGCTGCTCTTAGTGTTTGGCGTCAACAACTTCATCAACGATATGGGCTCAGCCGCCGCCTGCAAGACCGAATTAGACTATCTGCGCGGCGAGGTGAAAAAGTTAGGCTTTGACGACCTCATCATTTTAGCAAGCCATGCCACCGATTCCGACACGCTCGTAAACGCCGGTCTTGACGGCTGCTACGCCTATAACTGGGGCACGAGCGGCTACGATGTGGATTATTCCATCGGTCGTATCACCGCCTGTGCCGATATCGGAAAGACCTATACCGTGCCCTGTCTCAGCACCGGCTTCAACAGCCTTCCCTGGTCGGGAAAACGCTACCCCAACATGACGTTAGAGGATTACGAGCGCGGTCTTATGTGGATACGCGACACCTATTTTGAAACCTACCCCAACAAGTCCTGGCAGGAACGCTTTATGATGCTCTCCACCTGGAACGAGTACGGCGAGGGCACCTATATCATGCCGGCGGAAGGCTTGCATGGGTTTGGCTATCTCGATGCCATTCGTTCGGTCTTTACCGATGATAACGTTGCCCACAACGATGTCATTCCGACCGAAGCCCAGCTTTCGCGCATTACCAAAAACTATCCCCAGCACGCCCGACTCCTTCGTCGCTTAGATCGAGAGCCAAACACGATCGAGGAATCCCTTTCCCCCGTTCAGACCTTCTCCTTTGGCAATCCTTTGGATTTTACCGTTTCAAATGCCTCGAACACCTCCTTTGGTTCGACTCTGCGCGGAACCTCGAAATCGGAAGCAAGCAAATCGCTTGCTTATGTGGAAGCACGTGATTCGTTGCTCATCGATCTGCAAAAGACACAGGCTTTGCGCATCACCATGAAGGTTTCCGCCAACACAGCCGTCAAGGCATATTACACAACGCTCGAAAATCCCTTGTACCACAAAAGCTCCGTTCTTACCTGGACGGCAACCGCCGGCGATTTCAAATCGTATGTCCTTGACGTGTCCTCCCTTTCCGGCACTCTCGATAAGCTTCGTATTTTCCCGGCAGACCAAAAGAACGTCACCTTTGAGCTAAAGACCTTAGAGGCTCTCACCAACAGCTCGCTCTACATCGATGAAAAGAAGGTCGAATCCAAGGTCTTTGCCGTCACGCGCGATGGCTACACCTACTACCCCTTCGACCCGGCACAGGCCGAGGGCTATCTCATGAATCTGCACTTTGAGTGGGACTATGACACCAAGACGCTTTCGCTGTACGGCGATGACGACCGCAGGATACGCTTCACCGTTGGAAGTAGTACCGCACTCACGCAGAATGGCTCTGTTTCCCTGCCCTGCAAGCTGTTCACCCACGATGGACTTCCCATGCTCCCCATGGAAACGGTATGTGAGGTCATGGGCTTCACCTGTACCAAAAAGGGAAGCGATCTCTACATCCAAACGCCCGACTATGAAGTACATTCCTACATCAGCACACGTCCGGCAAACGAATGGGACTTCACACACGGCTATACGCTCGGCTGGACAGCCAATGCCGTCATGTATGGAAGCGACGAAGGCTTATCTGTCCGTGCGACCGATTCGGATACCCGTATGCAGTCCGGCACCGTTTCGTTTGCCGCCTCGAGATATTCCAAGCTTGAGGTCGTGCTGTCGTACACCTCCACACGCAAAAACGACACCATGCAGTGCTTCTTTATCACCGACAAGGATAAGACCTGGAACGAACCTAAATCTGTGCGCTTAAAGCATTCCGTGCAAAGCACCAATGGAACGTTTGTCACCTGCACGCTCGATATGACCCAATGTTCGCTGTGGAAGGATACCATCACCGAGCTTCGCTTTGACCCTTTCAATTCCACCGACAGCGAGGCAGTCATCCGCTCTATTCGCCTGATTGAAGAGCCGGGTGCCGGCAAAAACAACGCCTTCGCCCCGGTAAGCCGTCTTTCTCTGAATGCCGAGGATGGGAATAACCCCTTTACCTCCAATGAAGCAACCATCACCATCGTCTCTGACCCCGCCGACAGCACTAATCACGTCTTTAAGATCACGCCGACCCGTACCCCTGCCTATACCGGCGCGAACCTTGCCGTGATCTATGAGCCGGGCGTTACCTATAAGCTTAGCTACGATATCTTAGCCGGCGATATCTACGGCGGAAACGGGACGACCTCCATTTCGACTACGCTTCACGCAGACCCTCGCTACGATGATCCCGGTCAATACGGAAAGCAGAACGAATTCGACCATGTTCTGAACGCCTCACGACCGACCACCAACAAAACCGAGTGGGTCCATGTAGACCACACCTTCACCGTGCCGGAATACGCCTTTATCCGTTCGACCGACAGCCTGCGGATATATTCCAATCCGGAGACTGTCAACAAGGTTTCGACCGCTGTCGGCTTCTACATCGACAATCTGGTGCTTGAAAAGACCACCACGACCGACTATACCGCAACCATCCAGACCGCCACGAGATCCGGAAACACGGTCAAGGTGACCGGAAGTACGGGAAGATCCCTGCGTGACGGTGCAATAGTGCTTGCCGCACTGTATGACACCGAGGGAC
>CAZAWG010000099.1:0-5907 GCA_964488785.1 uncultured Oscillospiraceae bacterium
ATGGTGTGTATTTCATCGATGAACAGGATCACATTTCCCGCCTTCTTGACCTCGTCCATCACGCTTTTGATACGCTCCTCAAATTCACCGCGGTATTTCGCGCCGGCGATCATGCCGGAAAGGTCAAGCGACACAACTCTTTTGTCCGCGACCGTTTCGGGAACAGCACCACCGGCGATCTTCTGTGCCAGTCCCTCCACAACGGCTGTCTTGCCAACGCCCGGCTCGCCGATCAAGCACGGATTGTTTTTGGTACGACGGGAGAGAATCTGAAGCACACGCTGTGTTTCCTCCTCCCGACCGATGACCGGGTCGATCTTGCCGTCTCGTGCGAGTGCCGTCAGGTCTGTCCCATATTTGTCTAAGGTCGGTGTATTGCCGCCTGTGTCCTTAGCCGTGCTGCCGGAGGGTCCCTCCGTGGCAAGAGGGACCTCCTGACCTTGGATAGAAGCCAGCGCGGCATTATATACCTCCGCCGGATTCACCCCTTCGCTTTTTAACAGCCGCACTGCCACACAGTCGGACTGCTTGAGTAGAGCCATCAGAATATGCTCTGTGCCGATAAAGGCTTCACCGGTCATACGCGCCAGTTCCGCCGCACCTTCAAGGATGCGCGAAGCACGCGGCGTGGACTCGGGTCGAATGCCCTCAAGCGGTTCGCCTGTTCCAATGTTCTCACGAATGATCTCGAGCATTTTTTCGTAGGTGATTCCTTTGGAAGCAAGCAAGCTTGCCGCCACTGAGCTGCTTTTATATAATAGTCCAAGCAGAATATGCTCTGAACCAATATAGGTATGCCCCAACCGGGCTGCCGATTCGGCCGCCGCCTGAAGAGCCATTTCCGCATTTTCCGTAAATCTGTAATTCATAGAGATCCTTCCTTTCGCAAAGAAAGCTGCTTTCTTTTATTCCTCCGTCTCCGCCACCGTGCCCTCCAGCACACTGCGAATGTGATCGGCACGGCGAATATCGCGCTTCTCCGGAGTCGTGGCATCCGGAAAGCGTGTAGCGATGTGCGCCGGCATGATCTCGAATAAGAGCTTTACAAAATTGATGTCAGCCGCTTCCGGGATCACACCGCAGACCGCGCCAAAGCGCACGTTGGAGATCAGTCGTGAGGCTTCCTCCGTGTCCAAGCGTCTGGCAAACTTTAACGTGCCGTAGGAACGCCACAGCTTGTCTGCTGTGTCACCGCTTGCTTCGGAGAGCATCTGCGCACGCAGCTCACGCTCCTTAGCTACGATCTGCGCGACAGCGCCATTTAGCTTTTCGATGGCATCCTCTTCGGAAATGCCTAACGTGATCTGATTGGACAGCTGAACCATGCAAGCCCCGGCTTCGCTTCCTTCTCCATACAGCCCACGCATGGTAAGACCGATCTTACTCATGAGCGCTGCCACGCTTTTTATGTAGCCATAGGCACATAATGCCGGCAGATGCAGCATCACCGAAGCGCGAAGCCCGGTGCCCAAATTGGTCGGACAAGCCGTTAAATAGCCCAGCGTTTCATCAAACGCGACCGCCACACGCTCACACAGTGCATCGTCTGCGCGCGCCGCCGTCTCATAGGCTTTGTCCAATGCAAGCCCCGGATAGATCGATTGTATGCGCACATGATCCTCCTCGCCGATCATGACTGCAAGGTTTCCGCTTTCATCCGTTACAAGCACACGTTCTAGCGGACTGTCCGCACAAAACTCCGGCGATACCAGATGATCCTCCACAAGTAAGCGTCCCGCAGTCGCCTTGCCGTGTATCTTGGCCACGTTCAATTTCTCGTTCAAGCCGCTTTTTAACGCATCCACGACCTTATCCGCGATCTTCTGCGAGGTGGGGCCGTCCAATTTCGGAGCAAAGGGAAATTCTTCCAAATTGCGCGCCAGTCTCACGCGCGAGCTGATCACAACATCATGTCCATTGCCGGACGTTTGATACCATTTCATTTATCTTCATCCTTTCGGTCTTTCGGTCTGTCGGTGTATACGTCGTTTGGGGTGCTTTCAGGCATTCGGACGGCTTTCTGTAGTGTCCGAGCCATTCTCGTTTTCCAATGCCCGGAGCGCATCCCGGTATTCGGCGGCTTTTTCGTATTCCTGTGTTTCAATGGCTTGCTGTAGCAGCTTTTCAAGCTCCGCCTTTTTGTCCTTTTTCGTGCGATGACCCAAAAAGCCCTTGGGCTTTTTGCCGGTGTGCGTGGTGTTGCCGTGCAGCTTTTTCACGGTCGGCTCGACTGCCTCCTTAAAGGTGACATAGCATTTCGCGCAGCCCGCCTTGCCGCCGCGCAAGAATTCGTTTATACGCATACCGCAGAACGGGCAGACCGCCGCTTCCTTTAATCGGCGCGAGGTGCTTGCGTTCGGTGCAAACAGTCCGCCAAGCAGACCATCGAACATTCCGTCCGTTTCCTCAAACAGAGAGAAGGGATTGAAGCTCTTGAAGCTGTCGTCTAACAAGCCCTTTTCGGCAGCGCATTCGTGGCACAGATGTAATTCCGTGACCTTTCCGTTTTCATTGGATGTATAATGGAAATTGGCTTCCTTTTTTCCGCAGGATTGACAAAGCATAATGATCTTCCTTTCTTGATCTTACCTTTTATTATATATGTCTTGTGAAGTGAAATCTGTCGAAGCCGGTCGTCAACGCTTTTGCGCTTCGCGCCAGGAACGAAGCTCTAATAAAAAGGCTCTTAGCATATCCGCCCGGAGTCGGGCACGCGAGCTTGCTTCGCAAGTCTCTAACGCCCGTTCGCTGAGTGCAGCATATAGAAAGCGTGCTTCCCTCTCGGTGATGAAGCCCTCATGGAAAAGCGATAACAGCACCGCCCTGGCACTGGCTGCATCAATGCTGTCGCCTACCGCCGCCAGCGTATGCATCAAAAAAGCATCCGCGCTGTCAAAGCGTACCTTGACGATCTTGACAAAGCCGCCACCGCCCCGTCGGCTCTCCACCAGATACCCACGCTCGGAATTGAAGCGCGAGGTGATGACGTAGTTGATCTGACTGGGCACACAGCCCACCGTTCCGGCAAGCTTGTTTCGTTGCAGCTCCAGACTGCCGCCGTTTTCCTCTAACATTTGTTCAATGATGGCCGCTATGCGGTCGGTCATTGGATTTCCCATGATCGATCTTCCTTTCGAATCTGTTTGACTTTGACTTTCCTTAACCTTTGTCTATAGTATACACGAAAAGTCAAAGAAAGTCAAAGTCTGTGAAAGTCAAAGAAAGTCAAATATCGTCATGTTTTTCGAAAAACTATAACGATTTCTCGTCATTCCTCACTGTTTTGCGTTTTTTCTTGCTATTTTGCAAATTCGCGTTTCGCTTTCCGTCTATCGGTCGTTCGGCCGTGGGGTACAGCTCATCGTAAAAATCCGGAATGGTGCGTACATCCTCAAATGCGGCATCCTCGTAATCGGATGGATTCAAATGGGGGTCAAAGCGCATGATCGTTCCTCCTTTTGCGGCGTATATGCCGCACAGCTCATAATTTATTAATTTTGCTTGCTCGTACTGCAAAGAAAAAATAACAGCTCTTGCTTTTTTCTCGTTTCTATGATATACTGATTTATAAGATTTCATTCGTTTTATTTGTCTTACAAAGGGGATATCGTCATGTCCGATCCGCAACGCTCTCGTATCAATGCCCGTGAACGGGCTCTATACGCCGAAAAACGGCGTAAATATCTGGCTGCCCGCCGACGCCGACGCGCCGCTGCATTTGCTTATGCTATGCGTGTGTTGGTCTTAGGGCTTGTCGCCGGTGCGATCTTTGGCGTATTCATGGTGTGCGCTGTCAAATACGATTTTTCCAAGACCTCCGAAAAATATAGCTATTCCGTTAAAGTTACACGTGACAACAAAACGCTCACGCTCAAGAAAGGCTTTACCGTCAAAAACAACGTCTGTTATGTGGCGCTGTCGGATTTTTCCGAATGGCTCGGCTTTCGTATGATGGGGGATGTGCGTGTAATGAACGCTGTTTTTGACGAAAACACGCGCATTTCAGTCTATATCGGCACGGATAACGTAGCCTACGGCGATTCGCTTCGCCTTTTGTATGCCCCGTCCTATTTTTCCGGCTCGGATGGAGATGTCTATGTGCCGATCCGGTTTTTTGACGGCTCCTTTGAAGGTCTGACCTTTGCCGGCGAAAAAAAAGGAGAGCGTATAAGCTACACTCTCACACTTGCCGATACCATCACGCCGCAATTTGCCGCGCACACGCCGCTGACCCAGCCGGACACCTCGGAAATGCATACCTCCACCGCGCCTAGCTCGGCATTCTTGACCGATCTGTCGGCCTATGAAATGTATATGGATCCGGAAAATGCCGATGAATACATTCGTCTCATCAACACCTCCCATCCATTGGCAAGCGACTATATCCCAGCCGATCTGACCAATATCTCCTATACGCGCTCCGACCGCAAGGCCGTGCAAATGCGCGAATATGCCGCTAAAGCCTTGGATGCCATGTTTATCGAAATGCGTGCTGCCGGCTTTACAGATGTTTCGGTCACCAGTGCCTACCGTTCGTATGAGTATCAGCAGACGCTGTTCAACAATTCGGTCAACCGCTTTATGAAGTCCTATGATTATAACACCGCCTATGCCAAGACTGCCGCTGAGATCGCCATCCCCGGCACCAGTGAGCATCAGAGCGGACTGTGCGCCGACCTGCACAATCTCCCCTCGGCCTCGCAGATGTTTGAAGCCGAAGAAGCCTATAAATGGCTGTATGCACACTGTGCGGACTTTGGTTTTATCCTGCGCTTCCCAAAAAACAAGAGCGATATCACCGGTATCATCTTTGAACCGTGGCATTATCGGTTCGTTGGACGTTACCACGCGCAGAAGATCATGCAAAGCGGACTGTGCTTGGAGGAATATTGCGAACAAAACGGACTCGGGTTATCCTGAGTCCGTTTTTCCTGTTCTAAAGCTCTTTTCGTTTTTTTGATCGTCTTTTTTATACCTCTGCTACCACTTCGACCTCGACCAACACATCCTTAGGCAGCTGCTTGGCCGCCACGCAGGAGCGCGCCGGTTTGGAGGTGAAGTATTTGCCGTATACAGCATTGAATGCAGCAAAATCCTCCATGTTTTTCAAGAAGCATACCGTTTTAACGGCTTTGTCTAACGAGCTTCCTGCTTCCTTTAGGACCTCAGACAGATTCTTGCAAACCTGCTCAGTCTGTCCTTCGATGGTATCCGCCTCGACCGCACCGGTTGCCGGGTCGATGGCGATCTGGCCGGAGGTGAACACAAGACCGGCCGTCTTAATGGCTTGTGTGTAGGGTCCCAATGCTTCGGGAGCCTTTTTCGTATAAACCTTTTCCATGAAAAGCATCCTCTCTTTTTATATCCGATATAATGTGAAGCTCGTTTTATTCGATGATCTTAAAGCCACGTGCCGTAAGAGCATCGGTGATCTGCTTGATGTGTGCGGCATTGCGCGTTTCAAGCACCAGACGTAAGAAGCAGCCGTTGATATCGGTCGTCTCACCGGCACGTTCGTGGTGTACGCCGGTCACGTTGCCGCCGCAGGCAGCGATGATCTCGGATACCTGCTGCAACTGTCCCGGCTTGTCCAACAGCTCAATGCACAAATTGCAGGAACGACCGGAGGTCAAAAGGCCGCGCTTGATGACACGCGAAAGGATGGTGACATCGATGTTACCGCCCGAAACCACACAAACCACCTTTTTTCCGGCGATCTGCGGAATTTTATCGAACATGACCGCCGCTACCGATACAGCCCCCGCACCCTCGGCGATCATCTTCTGCTGCTCGATAAGTGCTAAGATAGCGGAAGAGATCTCATCCTCGGTCACTGTGACCACCTCATCCACATATTCGCGGCAGATGTTGAAGGTGTTTTCGCCCGGCTGCTTGACGGCGATACCG
>CAZAWG010000100.1:0-5893 GCA_964488785.1 uncultured Oscillospiraceae bacterium
GCAAAACCTATGATAATCAGACGTATGTCTTAAAGGACGTGAATCTGACCATCGGTGATGGAGAATTTGTCTTTATCGTCGGTCATTCCGGCGCGGGCAAAACAACGCTCACAAAGCTGCTGTTGCGTGAAGAGCGTGTGTCGAGTGGGCGATTGCTCATCAACAATTTCCGGCTTGACAAAATGCGCGAGGGCAAGGTGCCGTATCTGCGCCGCACGATGGGCGTGGTGTTCCAGGATTTCCGTCTGTTCCCCAAAAAAACAGTGTATGAAAACGTGGCGTTCGCTATGCAGGTCATCGGAACGCCTTCTCGTCTGATCCGTAAGAATGTGCCGATCTTTGTGGAGGCCGTGGGACTTAAGGATCGTATGGATGCGTTCCCCGACCAGCTCTCCGGCGGCGAAAAGCAGCGCGTGGCGTTGGCAAGAGCCCTTGCCAACAATCCCAGCATTCTCATTGCCGATGAGCCGACCGGCAACATCGACCCCGAAATGAGCCTTGACATCATGAATCTGCTTATGGCGCTCAACAAGGAGCTTGGCAAGACGGTGCTTGTGGTCACGCATGAAAGAGATCTGGTGGACAAGTTCCAGAAGCGTGTGATCATTCTGAAGGATGGCATGGTGGAAAACGACAGAATAGGCGGTATGTTTGATGAATAGATTCGGCTTTATCGCGGAGGGCTTTAAGGGCTTTTTCCGCAACGGAGTACGCAGTGCTGCCTCGGTGATCATTTTGGGCTCATCGCTGTTGCTCGTGGGTATTTTTACGACACTTATCGCTGTGATCAATCAGAGTATTGATAACATCGACGATTTCAATGAGATCGTGGTCTATATGGAGCTTGAGGCAAGCGCCGATACTGTAAATGCGGCCGGGGACAGTATCCGGGCATTAAAAAACGTGCGAAGCGTTGTTTATGTCCCCAAAGCAGAGGCACTTGTGGCAGAGCGTGCCAAATTTGGCGAGGATTATGCCTATATCTTCGATTCGTATGACGATACCACCAACCCTCTGCCGGATTCCTTTAAGATCGAATATGAGAGCGTGGATGATATCGATGCCCTTGTATACAACCTGGGACACATCGAAGGGGTAAATAAGGTCAAGAACCGCTACGATATTGCGAAAAATATCCAGAACTTCAAGAGTGCTATCTCCTTGGGCGGTGCGTGGCTTATGGCTCTGTTGGTGGCGGTGAGCGTGTTTGTCATTTCCAACACCATCCGTCTGACTTACCATGCAAGAGAAATGGAAATATCCGTTATGCGCTACATCGGCGCGACAAAGGGCTATATCACGCTGCCGTTCGTGTTTGAAGGCGCGATCACAGGCTGCCTTGCGGCGACCCTTGGATATGTGATCCAGTACTACCTGTATGAGCTTCCGCTTGCGGAGTTGGCCGAAAAGTTTGGCGGCTTTATTACGGTGCCGAATTTTGACACCTTGAATCCGTATTATTTAGTCATTTACTTTGGGGCAGGACTTTTCTTAGGTATCATCGGAAGCGCGTTTGCGATCCGTAAATACCTGAAGGCGTAGTCCTTTGCCGGCTTTGGAGGAAAAACGTGAAAAATTATCATGCAAAACGCATCTGCAAGCGTGCCATTTCGCTTGTGTGCTGTATGCTTGCGATGGCTGGCACACTGTTGTTTGCACCAAATACCCAAACGCTTGCCAAAACGAATTCCGAGCTTCAAAGTGAGATCAACACCTTAAACAGCCGTGTCAGCAAGCTGGCTGCCGAGAAAAAGGCGTTAAATAACAAGATCGCTTCCGAACGTTCCTCTGCCAAGGAGCTGTCCGACCAGATCACCAACATTTCCTACGAGGTCGATCTGATCGATGAACAGATCGAGGTCATCAAGGCGATGCTCGTGCAATACGATGAGCTGATGGCGGTGCAGGAGGTTGAGATCGCTGCTCTTGAGGTCAAGATCGAGGAGCAGCAGAGAGTGTTGGACGATATGATCCGTATGTCGTACGAATATGGAGGAGCGGCCAACACCATCGAATTTGTTTTCAGCGCCGAGGATTTCAGCGACCTGTTGACACGTATCGATCTGATGGGCTACCATTTGTCCTACAACGATAAGGTGCTTGAGAATTATAATACCTCGCTTGAAACCTTAGAAAAGACTATGGCAGAGTATCAGGAGGCAAAGCAAGCAGCTGAAACGTATAAGGCAGAGCAGGAAACGCTGCGTGCCGAGCTTGAGAAGAAGCAGGCCGAGGCACAGGCGCTTCGGGCAAGATCGCTTGCCAGCATCGAAGAATACGAAAAAGAGCTTGCCAAAAAGCAGGCCTATATCGACGAACTCAATGGCGAGGTCAAGCGCCTTGCCGATATGTTCGCCAAGGAAGATAAGACCACCTATGGCGGCTCCTTCCTGTTCCCGCTTCCCAGTGGTGTTTGGCGTATCACTTCCTATTACGGAACGCGTAACGATCCCTTTACAGGGGCAAGAGCTAACCATACCGGATACGATTTTGCCTGTGCAAAGGGAACAAAGATCTATGCAGCCGATGACGGTACAGTCGTGCTTGCCAAATATAATGGCAGCTACGGAAACTGCGTGACGGTCAATCACGGCGGTGGCATTATGTCGCTCTATGCACATTGCAGCTCGTTGAACGTGGTGGCAGGACAAACCGTCAAACGCGGCGATGTGGTAGGCTACGTTGGCTCAACCGGTCGCTCGACCGGCAACCATCTGCATTTTTCGGTCTATAAGAACGGAAAGCTGACCGACCCGGCTCCGTATTTGGGCATTTAAGCGAATTCGGTGTATCCTTGCGCCGCACGTGGGCTGTCGCCAATGCAGGCGGCAGCCCACTTTTGGTTTGGTTCAAAAAACGATTGTAAGAAAAGGAGAAATCATGCGTAATAAAAAAGAACGTTTTCTGTTACAGATTCTGCCGGTGCTGGTGATCTTATTTGTGACGACCGTTCTTGTCACCTGGCAGATCACATATACGGCCGTGCGAAGGAATATGAATGCACAGTATGCGGCTATGTTAGGCGATTTGAGCGCTGCAAATGACATCAGTCGAACGGTGTATAACGCGGACAGCATTCTGCGCGGAAAATACAATGGTACGATCGACGAAGAAGCATTAGCTGATTCAATCCTCGCCGGGTATGTAAATGGCCTCGGCGATAAATACGCTTACTATATGGATGCGGAGACGTATGCCGAATACCTTCTTGAAAACCAGAAAGGGATCAAGACCGGCATTGGTGTATCGGTGGTATACGACGGTGCTGCCGGGGGATTGTATTTGATCGGCGTGAATGAGAACACGCCGGCTGAACGTGCCGGTCTGCTTCCGGGCGAAGTCATTACCTGCGTCGAAGGGGAAGCGGTCGTGGATATCGGAAGCAGCGTGGCTGCCGAACGCATTTCCGATGGAGATGTGGGAACAGAGGTCACGATACGTGTTCGAGCGGCAACAGGGGAAGAACGAAACGTGACACTTGCCCGTGAAGAGATACAACTCGAAACTGTGAGCTGCCGCATGGTCAATAAGGATACCGGGCTTATCCGTATCAGCGAATTTACCGCGCAAACGCCGGATGAATTCAAAAAAGCCATTGAAAAGCTGTCGGTCGAGGGCGCGGAGCGGTTCATCTTTGATGTGCGTAACAATCCGGGCGGAAGCCTGGAGGGTGTGAGCAAAACGTTGGATTTTCTGCTTCCGGAGGGCGATATCATTATCATCAACGAAAAGGATGGAAGCAAGCGCACGCTGACCTCGGACGTCAACCAGTTCAATGCTCCTATGGCGGTGCTTGTCAATAAAAACACGGCCAGCGCAGCTGAATTATTCACAGCGGCTCTGCGCGATTATAACAAGGCACCGAGCGTTGGTGTGCGCACCTACGGCAAGGGCAGTATGCAGGAGATCGTGCCTATGCCGGGTGGGGGAGCGGCCAGTGTTTCGGTCAGCACCTATCTGCCGCCCTGCGGTGTCAGCTACAATGGCGAAGGCATACGACCGGACTATGTGGTAGAACTGCCTGCTGAGGTGGAAAAAGATTTTTATCGCATGAGCGATGAGGAAGATATGCAATTGCAAAAAGCGCTGGAGCTGGTTTCTGAAATGGATGTCACGGTCATCCAATAGTAAACTGTGCCAGCAGGTTTTCAGCAAAATGCTTTTTGTCAAAAGGGGACAAATATGAAAAACGGACTTGTGATCGGCGGCTCCTTAGTGGCTGCACTTGCTTTAACGGGCGTACTGTTTGCCGGTATGCTTCGTGCGCCACAGCCGGATATGCCGGCGGACACGCAGCCGAACGTATCGGTGACAGAAAAAGGTGAATACGGAAAACGCGACAGCATGACGGTGTTAGGGTATGCGCTTTCCGAAACAGTCAGCACACAAGCGAGCGATCCGCTTGAAAAGCTCCCGGTTCGGACGGTGACCTTTGTAGCGTGTGGCGATAATCTGATCCATAGCACCGTCTTTGCCGATGCAAAGACCTTAGCCGAAGGAACCGGGAAGGAATATAACTTTCTTCCTATGTATGAAAACGTGGCGGACATCATTCAAAAGGCCGATCTTGCCTTTATCAACCAGGAAACGCCGTTTGGCGGCACCTCCCGTCCTTATTCGGGCTATCCGCTGTTCAATACCCCGGATCAGATGGGTGAGGATCTTGTTGCGTTAGGGTTTGATATCATCGGACTTGCCAATAACCATATGTTGGATAGCACCGCAAAGGGCTATGAGCGTACCATCGATTTCTGGAACGCCAAGGAGAATGTGACCGCCATCGGTGGCTATAAGAACAAAGAGGAGCTTGAAAATA
This sequence comes from uncultured Oscillospiraceae bacterium, assembly GCA_964488785.1. Classification (GTDB taxonomy): domain Bacteria; phylum Bacillota; class Clostridia; order Oscillospirales; family CAG-382; genus UMGS882. Next base: position 4,817 of record CAZAWG010000100.1, read on the forward strand.
TCCGTGTGATCGAAAAGAATGGCATAACCATCGCCCTTCTTGCCTATACCTATGGGACAAATGGCTTAGTCCTTCCCAAAGGCAGTGAGCTGGTGGTGCCGCTTGCGGAGGATGAGGTCATCGACCGGCAGACCAAGGCGGCGCGGAAAATGGCAGATTGTGTGATCGTTTCCATCCATTGGGGCGTGGAGGATGCGTTCGCGCCGAATGCCACCCAGAAGCGACAGGCACAATTGATGGCGGATAATGGGGTGGATGTGATCCTTGGACACCATCCGCACGTGCTTCAGCCGCTCGTTTGGCTCGATCGTGCTGACGGGGGAAAAACGTTATGTATGTATTCGCTCGGCAATTTCCTTTCCGGTATGATGTATTCGCGCAATATGGTCGGAGGACTGTTCGGCTTTACTGTCAGCAAAACGCCGGTGGGCGTGATGCTCGAGGATGTATCGTTTATTCCGACGGTCTGTCAGTATAATAACCGCATTCGCGGCTTCAAGATATACCGTTTTTCGGAATATACCGAGGAATTGCAAAAGGTGCATGGGGCGCACAAATTTGATTCAGGCATGAGTCTGGCCTCTATGCGTTCGATCATCGATAAGACCATTCCGAAGGAATATCTGATCGAGGATTTTTACGCGCAGAACTGAAAAAACGCACTCAAAAGAGCACCGTCACGAAAAATTTATAATTTTAAATGAGAAATTTGCAATTTTCTCTTGACAAATCGGGTACTTATGGTATATAATAACTCTTGATTTGTAAAGATAATGATATGAGCGATATAATATTGGCTCATTTTCCCGAAAGTGAGGTGCAGGATTGTGGTCAGAACCTATCAGCCGAAGAAGCGTCAGAGAAAAGTCGAGCACGGTTTCAGAAAGCGTATGAGAACTGCCAACGGCAGAAAAGTATTGAAGAGAAGACGTGCAAAGGGCAGAGCAAGACTTACTTACTAAACAAGTCTACAATGAAGAGCGTGGTTCAATGGTCTGCGAGGATGCAGAATTCTTGGGGCTTCGCTCTTTTTTCGTATATTTGTGCTTTGTCATGAGAAGAAAGCTTTGAAATGGT
>CAZAWG010000101.1:0-5819 GCA_964488785.1 uncultured Oscillospiraceae bacterium
GGTATCAAAGAAGGTACCGGTCATGCAGACAAGACCCTGACGGACAGGCTCCTTGGTCTTAGCAGCAGCGGCTGCGATCGGGGCAGAGCCGATACCCGATTCATTCGAGAAAATACCTCGGGCAATACCGTTCTTCATGGCCTTCTGGATGGTAAGACCAAGGGCAGCACCAAAGACGGCCTTGGGAGAAAATGCGCTTTTTATGATCAAAGCGATGGCACCCGGAACGGCAGTGATATTGCAGGCAAGCAAGATAACGCCGCAGATGAAGTAAATGATGGCCATGAACGGCACGACCACTTCCGAAACCTTAGCAATACGCTTGATACCGCCGATGATAACAAGTGCAGCGAACAGAGTGACTAAAACACCGGCAATGACGGTCGGCCAGGCATAGGCGGCTCCACCAATGTGGAACGCGATTTGCGCTCTGTCCGGGTCAAAGAAATTCTGAACAGCCGAGGTGATACCATTGATCTGGGTCATAGTACCGATACCCAGAATACCTACGAGCATTCCGAAAATGGCAAACAGCTTGGCTAACCATTTCCAGCCCTTGCCCATACCTTTTTCGATGTAGTAGAACGGACCACCGAGTACCGTTCCATCCGGACGGATCTCTCTGTATTTAACGGCAAGAAGACCCTCGGCATATTTCGTTGCCATACCGAAGAAAGCCGCGACCTCCATCCAGAACAGCGCACCCGGACCACCGCCGGCAATAGCGGTCGCCACACCGACGATGTTACCCGTACCGATGGTGGCGGACAAAGCGGTACATAACGCACCAAAGCTGGTGACGTCTCCCTCGCCGTCCTCCTCATTGTGGAACATATACTTTAAGGCTTTTGGTAAACTGATGACCTGGATAAGACCAGTGCGGATGGTCAAAAGAACACCGACCGCAAGGATCAGGACGATAAGCGGAATGCCCCAGACCCAATCGTCTACCATGCTTAAAAAACTGTTGAGTGCTTCCATGTTGGTTTCCTCCAAACTAAATAAATGGTACAAAAAATGCCGCCCCGGGATGGGTCGGCAAGCTTCTGAAAACAAGTAAAAGACACGACTTTTATAAAAAAACGTGTATGCTTCGTCCTTTTGCCTGAGAGTTTCGGCTTGCGCCTTGCCCCTTCGGCACTCAACTGAATGAGGTTCTCCGAAGTTCCCTTCCGTTCCGGTCAAACGCATGACGTTCTTCCGGAATGATCCACGGGTACTATGAAATTTTGCGACATTTATTATAGCACACACAAAAGTGCTTGTCAAGTCCTTTGACAAAAAAAGTCGAGTTTTATCGAAAATCTTTTTCGTCCGATTTCTTAAATGATGATTTGCTTGCGATCCCGGTATGCCTTTGGCGTGCTGCCTGTCTCTTTTTTGAACACATAGTTAAAATAGCCCTGATGTCCAAAGCCGCACAGAACCGCAATATCCGCAAGCGGACGGTTGCTCTTGCGAAGATATTCTTTGGCGCGGCGCACACGTTGCCCGGTCAGATATTTTGTCGGCGTTGTACCTTTGATGTCCTTGAACACGGTGTGGAAAAAGCCGGGACTCAGATGAACTTCACCGGCAACTGCGGCAAGGGTCAGGGGATGCTCCAGCTCCCTTTTCATGTATTCACACGCCTTTTCCACATTGGGCACATACCGCTCATACCGTCCGGAATAGACCTCGTTTTCTTTCGAGATCAGCTGTCCGATCAATTCGTTTAAAATCCCATCGATACAGAGCTGTCCGGCAAAGCCGCCAAGTCTTTGCGCTTCCGGCAGACGTAGGAACAGCTGCTCCAACGCTTCGGTGTCGCTGTAATGTGAGATGGTCGGCAAGCGCTCCAGGACTCCGACAATTTCCGGATCGCGGCACAAAAAGTGAACGCAATGGCATTCAAAGGCTCCCTTGCTGTAGCGCATATGACCGGGACGCGCCACAAGCAGATTCCCGGCTGTTTGGGTATATTCCACACCATCCACCACACTGATGTTCCCAGAGGTGGTGTACAGCTCCAATTCATATTCCTTCACACGCCGCAAGGGGGTCTGCCACTCGGAAAAAATCTGGGAGGAAATATAATGATCGGCCTTGACGACAGTATATAACGGCTCCATGGAGTGTGTCTCCTTTTTGCGTAAGATTTCGAAAAAAATAAGTGTCATTTTGATATACACGTTTTTCATGCTATGCTACAATGATTGTACCATATATGCGTGAACATTTACACATTTTTCGGTAAAAAGCCTCTGCTTTTTGGAGAAGCACAAGGCTTTATGCGAAAAAAGCAGCAAGGAAGATTCTATAAAAGGAGAAAGCATATGATCGTCACAGATATCAAGCCCTTTGTGGTGGACTGCTTCCGCACGAACTGGGTGTTTGTCAAGGTGTACACCGACGAGGGGATACACGGTGTAGGCGAAGCGACTTTAGAATACAAGGAAAAAGCACTGCTTGGAGCGATAGAACACGTCCGCGAATATCTTGTCGGAAAAAATCCGTTCGATATCGAAAAGCACTGGCACACCATTTACCGGGATGCCTATTGGCGCGGCGGCGCGGTGCTTATGTCGGCGCTGTCGGCGGTGGAAACGGCGCTGTGGGACATTTTAGGCAAAAGCCTAAAGGTGCCGGTATATCAGCTGCTTGGCGGAAAAGCCAATGATAAGGTCCGCATCTATGTCAACGGTTGGTTTGCCGGGGCAAAAACGCCGAAGGAATTCGGCGAAAAGGCAAAGGAAGCCGTCAAGCGCGGTGTGACCGCCATGAAATGGGATCCCTTCGGAAAGAATTATATGGAAATTTCCAACAAAGAGTTAAACACCGCGTTAGAATGTGTCGGCGAGGTACGCGACGCAGTCGGCAAGGAGGTTGACCTTTTGATCGAGGGACACGGACGCTTCAACATTGCAACCGGGATCAAGATCGCAAAGGAGCTTGAACCGTTCAAGCCGATGTGGTTTGAAGAGCCAGTGCCGCCGGATAACCTCGATGCCTTAAAGGCCGTGCGGGACAAAGCCCCGGTCGCTATCTCAGCCGGCGAACGGCTATACACTCGCTGGGACTACAAGCGTATGTTTGACCTTGCAGCAGCCGATTTCATTCAACCCGATATTTCGCACGCAGGCGGTATTTCGGAGCTAAAAAAGCTCGCCGCCGAGGCAGAATGCCGGTATATCGGCTTTGCACCGCACAATCCGTCGGGTCCTGTCGCCAATGCCGCTACCCTGCAATTAGCGGCAGCTTGCCCGAACTTTTCCATTTTAGAAATCATGTACAGCGATGTGGAATGGCGTAAGGCTGTGACCGATGAAAGCTTGGAATACAAGGACGGTTACATGACCATTCCGGACAAGCCGGGATTAGGCATTGAGATCAACGAAGAGGAATGCTTAAAGCACCCCTACACCCCGCACACGCTTCGCCACTATACCGGAGCTTTGACGGATATACGTCCGGCAAAAACAGAATTTTATTTTTAATGAGGAGCAGAAAAAATGAAAAGATTTGAAGTGGAAAACCACGAACCCAGCTTTTTGCCCGAGGGCGAATGGAAGCTCGCCTGGAGCGATGAATTTGACGGAACCGAGCTTGACACCTCCAAATGGGGCTTTCGCTTGAACTTCTGGGGCAAGCCGTTTGATGCCTATACCGACAAGGGCGTTGTTTTGGATGGAAACAGCCATATCGAGCTTCATCGCACCGAGCGGAACGGCTGCTACGTTTCGCCGCAGCTACAAACCGGCTCCAACTCCTTTGATGTGCCGGTAGGGGGACTTGATAATCCGTGGGGACAGGATACCATCTGGAAGCTTGGCATTCTGGAGGAACCGAAATTTGTCCATTTGTATGGCTATTATGAGTGCCGCTGCAAATTTCAAAAGCATCCGGAGGTCATGTGGAGCGCATTCTGGACACAATCTCCCTCCATCGGCGCACGCTTTGAGCCGGAATGGTGCGGCGTGGAGTCGGATATCATGGAATGCTTCAGAAGCGGCACCGCCACAACCGGCAACATCATGGGTGGGTACGGCAAGCAGTTCCGCGAAGAGGGTCGTGTGAACTATGCTTTGGAAGAGACAGAGGACGGCTGGCATTATTTCGGCATGAACTGGCAGCCGGACGGCTATGATTTCTATTGCGATGGAAAATTGGTGTCCCACAGCGATGGGCCCGTGTCTCATGTGCCACAGTTTATCCTTTTGACCACCGAGGTGCAAGGCTATCGCTCCTCGAAGCCGCACGTGATCAACGGTGAATTTGAGGACGATGCCTTTATTGCGGATTTTGTCCGTGTGTTTGACAAGATCGGCTAAAAGAAAAAAACGTATAGAGGAGTGAAAATATGAAAAAAGCGGTTTTTGTGACCGGCGGTACGGTCGGAAGCGGACTTGCCATTGCCGAGCGCTTTGCAAAAGAGGGCTATGCCGTCGTCATCACCAGCCGAAGCGGCGAACGTGCCGAAGCGGCGGCTGAAACGGTGGGAGAAAAATACGGCGTAGAGAGCTATGGCTATGCGCTGGATATCCGCAATGAGCAGCGCGTAAAGGATATTTTTGCCGATATCGATGCCAAGGGACTGTTTGTGGAAACGGTCTGCTTGAACTCGGCAGACATGGGCTTTGGAAGCGACCCCGCCAAGGGGATGCCGCTTTTTGAATGCACGGTGGAGGAATTCGGACGGGTATTTGAGACAAATTTAGTCTGGAATTTCACCATCATCCGTCAGGCGGCTCTGCGTATGCGCGAGCATAAAAAGGGTGCGATCGTATTCATCAGCTCCAACACCGCCTATCGTGCTATCCCCAACCGCGTGGCGTACAGTGCCTCCAAGGGCGGTATCAATGCAATGAGCCGCGCTTTGGCGGTGGATCTGGGTCCCTACGGCATTCGCTCGAATGTCGTGCTTCCCGGCACTATCAAGACCGAGCGTTGGGTGAGCATGGGCTCCCGGCAGATCGTCAACGGAACGCTCACGCCCATCGGTGATATTTCGGATTTTGAGGATATCGCAAATGCCGCCTGGTATTTGGGCAGCGATGAATCCAAAAACGTCACCGGCACAGAGCTGACGGTGGATGGCGGCATGAGCTGTCAGCTGTATCCGCAGATCTTAGCGGAGTATAAGAAAAAAGCATTGGGGATCGAATAAAATCGAAGGGGGGCGCCTTTCATGCTTGTAAAACTGGAAAAACACGGCGGTGCGGTCAAGCTCAACATAGACGGCAAAACGCTCGAGCCGTTGTCCTTCAAATCGTTTCGTCCCAGTGCCCGGAACATCAGCGATTTCTACAAGGCCGGTGTGCGCGTGTTCGACATTCTCACCAGTGGGATCCTCTGCAAGCTGGGCGTGCCGTATTCGCTGTACGGAGAGAGCTGGCTCGGTGATGATACCTACGATTTTGAGCCGATCGACCGCCAGATTGAGCTGTTTTTGCAAAATGCACCGGAGGCATATTTTGCGCTCATGATACAAATCGATACGCGCCCATGGTATTGCGAAAAGTATGGCGTACCCAACACCTTTACCCATTTGTCGCAGGAGGTCTGCGACAAACGGTGGCGCAAGGCTTCCGAGGAATACCTGCGGCAGGTGGTTCGTCATACCGAACAAAAATACGCAGAGCGTTTCTACGGCTACTTTATTTTAGGCGGTCAGACCACCGAGTGGTTCAGCGCAGACGATGACGAGGAAACGTATCCGACCAAGCTCGAAGCGTTTCGTGCCTATCAAAACGACCCGGAAGCCGTCATTCCCGATAAAGCGACGCGAGATATACCGGGAGAGCGCGTCTATCTTGACCCGGTAAAGGAAAAAGCACTGG
>CAZAWG010000102.1:0-5817 GCA_964488785.1 uncultured Oscillospiraceae bacterium
CTATAAGAGCAAGGGCGATCTTGCTACCTGGGAAAAGGTTGAGGGCGAGCTGGTGGTGACACCGCCCACCTATGTGACCAACAACTGGGCGCCGGAGGTACATAAATATCAAAACGCCTATTATATGTTCACCACCTATTATTCCTCTGCGACCGAGCATCGTGGCTGTACCATTTTGAAGGCGGCTTCTCCGGAAGGACCTTTTGTCGAGATCACGAATGGAACGGTCACGCCGAAGGGGTGGGATTGCATCGATGGCACCTTTTATGTAGACCCGGATGGACAGCCGTGGATGATATTCGTGCATGAATGGACGTGTATGCCGGATCATGTCGGAACCATGGCGGCTGCCAAGCTGTCGGAGGACCTGACGCATTTTGTCTCTGAGCCGATCGAGCTGTTCCGTGCGGATGAGCCGGACTGGGCGGCCAATGGCGTGACGGATGGCTGCTTCATGCATACGCTTTCGGATGGAACGCTGATCATGCTGTGGTCGAATTTTGAAAAGGATGGCTATTGCGAGGCCATCGTGCGCAGTGATAACGGGCGCTTAGACGGCAAATGGGTACACGATGAAAAGCTTTTGTATAGCAAGTCCTTGTCCGGAACGCCATATGACGGCGGTCACGGTATGCTGTTTACCGCTCTTGATGGACAGCTGTATCTGTCGCTTCATTCGCCGAATACACCGGTGGGGGATGTGATGGAGCGACCGGTCTTTATCCCGGTGAAAGAGGAAAACGGAAGCCTTGTTTGTTTTTCCGACGGTGAATAACACCGTTTCAAATAAGATAAAAGGGGAATGAAAGAATGAAAAAGTACGATGTTGCGGCCTTTGTATGGCCGAGCTACACGGGGGATGAGCCGCGCACGCGCATCTTCTGGCCGGAGGGCTATGGCGAATGGCAGACCGTTCGCGCCATGAAACCGCGTTTTGAGGGACACGAATGGCCGCGTAAGCCGCTCTGGGGCTATATCAACGAGGCTGACCCGTTTGTAATGGAAATGGAGATCGAGGCGGCTGCCAGCCACGGCGTGAACGTCTTTATCTTCGACTGGTATTGGTTCGATAACCGTCCGTTTTTGGAGCAGACGCTGGACAACGGCTATCTGAAGGCACGCAATAACGACAAGGTAAAATTCTTTGTCATGTGGGCAAACCACATTGCTTCCTCCATGTGGGATAAGCGCACCGCCCATCTGGATGTTCCCATTTGGGATTTCACACGCGGCGAAGAAGGCTTTAAGACCATATGCGACCGTGTGATCAAAATGTATTTTTCACACGATTCCTATTACCGCATCGATGGCAAGCCGGTGTTCCAGATCTATGATTTCTGCAACTTCATCGTGGGTATCGGCGGCGTGGAAAAAGCGAAAAAGGCACTGTATATGCTAAATGACATGGCTATCGGTGCCGGACTGCCCGGCGTGCATACGCAGGTGTCGCTGCGCCAGCCGTCCGACATGAGCTGGACAAATCCGGCGGCGTTCGGCTTTGATGGAACGGTTAAGGATGCGGTCGATCTTGTGGGCATTAACAGTGCGACCCACTATCAGCTGTGCGCCGGTGCTGTCGATAAGCACACCGAATATGCAGAGCTTGTGCCGTATATGAAGAACATCTGGGATGAATGCGCATCCGGCTATAAGGCTACGTATTTCCCGCACGTTTCGCTGGGCTGGGATCCCACACCGCGTTTGGATACACCGCGTGATGATATTGTCATGCACGCTACCCCGGAACAGGTCGAAAAGGCACTGCGCAACGCGAAAGCACACTTAGATGCACATCCGGAGCTGCCTGTACCGCTCATGACCATCAACAGCTGGAACGAGTGGACCGAGACGAGCTACCTCATGCCGGACGATCTGTTTGGCTATGGGTATCTGGAGGCCGTGAAAAAGGTGTTCGTGGACGAAGCGTAATGGAACAATGATCATATAAATAAAAGAGCTGTGATATACACGTGTATGTCACAGCTCTTTGTGTTTTATTTACTTACAGAAGCGGAATCCCGTTTTCTTCGCAGACGCGCATGGTTTCTTCATCCCAAATGCTGGACTGCACCTCTCCGATGTGCGCACAGCCCATCATGAGCATACATAAGCGTGATTGCCCTATGCCGCCGCCAATGGTGAGCGGAAGCTCGCCGCGAAGCAGCATTTTGTGGAAGGGGAGCGCGGCGCGTTCTTCACAATGCGCCGCCTTTAGCTGTGCGGCAAGCGAAGCTTCGTCTACACGAATGCCCATTGAGGATACCTCAAAAGCACGTCCTAACACATCGTTCCAGAACATGATATCGCAGTTTAAGCTCCAGTCATCGTAGTCGGGGGCACGTCCATCGTGCGGCTTACCGTTCGAGAGGGGTACGCCGATCTGCATGATGCAGGCGGTGCGATGCTCCTTGACATAGGCATCCTCGCGTTCACGCGGTGAAAGGGTGGGGTAGAGCGCCTCCAATTCACTTGTGGTGATGAAAGCCACATAACTGCTTAATTCGGTGCGTAGCTGGGGAAAATGGACATAAAGACGATCCTTGACACGGCAGATGGTTTCCACGATGGTGCGCACGATCAGCTTTAAATAGTCTAAATTCCGGTTTTCGCGTGTGATGATCTTTTCCCAATCCCATTGGTCAACGTAGATGGAATGGATGTTGTCCAATTCTTCATCGCGGCGAATGGCGTTCATATCGGTATATAAGCCGTTTCCAACCGAAAAATTGTATTTTTTGAGGGCTAAACGCTTCCATTTGGCAAGCGAATGCACGACCTGTGCCTCCGTGCCGATGGCAGGCACGTCAAAGCTGACCGGGCGCTCATAGCCGTTGAGGTTATCGTTTAGGCCGCTCTCTTCGGTGACAAAGAGCGGTGCGGATACGCGCTTTAAATTCAGAGCTGCCGCAAATTCGTTCTGAAAGGTGGTCTTGATGTAGGCGATGGCACGTTGGGTGTCGTATTCATCGAGTACCGGCTTGTAGCCGACAGGTATTTGAATTTTGTTCATGAGAATCCCTCGTTTCATTTTGTGCGAATTGACTATTAATATTATAACATATTTTTTGGATTTTGCAAGACTCTTTCGCGAGTTCTTAAATTTTTTGTTTTTGCAGACTTATCGCGCGAATATTGCGCCGGTGGCTTTCCGCATAGGACATAAAAGCACTGTAAATAGTCTATTCAGATATTGACAAGCTCTCTAAAGCATGATAGAATACCTGTGAATGGAGGGGTTCTATCATGAGGATCATTTTATGCAAGCTCACAGAGCATCCGACGATCGCCTTTGCGGTCGAGGAGTTAGCACGCTGCTTGAAAGCCATGGATGAAAAAGCGGTCATCGATAAACGAATATACGATGCATATGACCCATCGCTTGCCGGTGTTTTGTGGGTCGGTATGGATGGAACAGTCGAAGAGGGCGTGGATGATACGATCTGTATCGAGGTGAAAAACGGCGCCGGGCACATCACCGGTTCATCGCCGCGTGCCGTGTTGATCGCTGCCTATCGTTTTTTGTCGGAATTGGGCTGTCGGTGGCTCCGACCGGGCAAGGACGGCGAGATACTGCCGAAAGGTACACTCTCAAACGAACGGCTTTGCGTGTCGGTCAACGAAAAAGCATCTTATCGTCACCGTGCCGTTTGCATTGAGGGCAGTGTGAGCTATGAGCACGTCTACAACATGATCGATTATCTTCCCAAGGTGGGTATGAACGGCTACTATGCGCAGTTTTTCGTTCCCTATACTTTTTTTGAGCGGTGGTATAAGCATGAGTTCAACCCTCTGTGCGAAGCGGAACCGTTGGAAACAGAGGACGTAGTGCATATGTGGCGTTCCTTAGAGGAGGAGATCGTCAAGCGCGACCTGCTGTACCACGCGACCGGACATGGCTGGACGTGTGAGCCGTTTGGGATCCATGCCAATGGTTGGCACGCCAATACATCCGCCCTTCCACCCGAAATGGACCGGTATTTTGCCGAGGTCAATGGTAAGCGGGAGCTGTGGGAGAATGTTGCGCTCAATACCAATCTCTGCTATTCCGATCCGGTCGTGCGCCAAACGATGACTGAGGCGGTTGTGACATATTGCCAAAAGCATCCAAACGTTGATTATCTGCATTTCTGGTTAGCGGACGGCACAAACAACCACTGTGAATGCGAAAGCTGCCGGAAAATGCGCCCTTCCGATCATTATGTGCGCTTATTGAACGAATTGGATCGAAAGCTGACCGAGGCGGGTATTCAGACAAAGATCGTATTCTTGTTGTATTATGAGCTTTTGTGGGCACCGGAGGTCATGCGTATCGAGAACCCCGACCGCTTTGTACTCATGTTTGCTCCCATCACTCGCAGCTATTATAACGAATTTGCGGCTTATGACCGTTCGGATACGGTGGAGCTTCCACCCTATGTGCGAAACCGGATCAAGGCCCCGTCCTCGGTCGCCGAAAATCTCAAGCATCTGTCGAACTGGCAGGAGCAGTTTAGCGGCGACAGCTTTGATTTCGATTATCACCTGATGTGGCATCATCACAAGGATATCGGCTATTGCCAGGTAGCACGACTGCTTCACAGCGATATGGCAGGACTTGCAACGCTTGGCTTGAACGGCATGGTCAGCTGTCAATTGCAGCGTGCGGCGTTTCCGACGGGGCTTCCGATGTATGCCATGGCTAAGGCACTCTGGAACCGGCAGTCAAAGTATGAGGATGTCAGCCGGGAATACTTTACAGCCGCCTTTGGAGCGGATGGGGAAGCGGTCGAAGCGTATCTGGAAACGCTGTCGGCATTACTCGTTAAGAATGAAGGGGATGACCTTGGTGAGCGTGTTGCAAAGGCAAAAACGGTGGTAGAAGCCTTTGTCAGCTCTCATATTCAAAGGAACGCAGACATCAATGCTTCGTGGCGATATCTGAAATATCATGCCGACATAACGCTTCGCACGTTGGATATTCTGTCCCATCCGGAGGATATGCCGAAGCAGGAGCATAACGCGAGTGTACAGGAGCTTCGCCGGTATCTGTTTTCGTTAGAGCCGGAGCTAAACACGGTGTTCGACACCATGAAAGCGTATGGTTCCTACTACAGTAAGCTGCTACGCTAATGTGTGGCGAAGCGCCACTTCAATCTTCGCGGATTCGTTTCGACTAAAAGTCATAGTATGGCAACTGCGTGTCCTTTGCCCGCTGCGCGTCCACCAAACTTGCGGCTAAGCGGAAAAGGCAATGGAGAACGAACAAGCTCCACTAACGTGTACTATGCCACGTGTGCATATATCGTCCTACTATAAGCTTACCGAATGATGCATTCATGGATGCAGGGCAGCAGAATAACGACAAAATGGGGCTGTAGCTATTTGCTACAGCCCCATTGCTGTTTGGTACGTTTTTTGCTTATTTCTTAAGATTTGCTTCCAAAGCAGCAAGCTCATCCAACAGACCCTGCGGCATGGTGTCGCCGATCTTTGCATAGAATTCCTTGATGCTGTCAAGATCAGCAACCCAGCTTTCGGTATCCACGGTGAGAAGCTCTTTGAGCGTTTCTGCGCTGATGTCCAGACCCTCGGTGTCGATATCCTCAGGCTTGGGCAGGTAGCCGATCGCCGAATCAACAGCGTCTGCCTTGCCTGCGCAGCGGTCAAGGATCCACAGAAGAACACGGAAGTTGTCACCAAAGCCCGGCCAAATGAAGTTGCCGTCCTTGTCGGTACGGAACCAGTTGACGTGGAAGATGTGCGGAGCGTGCTCTGCCTTTTGCCCATTTCGAGCCAATGTGCGAAGTAGTCGCCCATGTTGTAGCCGCAGAACGGAAG
>CAZAWG010000103.1:0-5741 GCA_964488785.1 uncultured Oscillospiraceae bacterium
GAGAGATAGTGCATAGAATGCACTTGTATAAGAAAGCCGGATATTTGTATTTGTACCACCCGGCGTTTCTCCGTTAGGTGGGGAAGCTATTCTTCCTCGGTTTTCTCTTCTTCGCTGTATAATTCGCCTAGGTCAATGAGGGTGTCGCTGGCTAACAGGACGTCAGTGGAAGAGAAAACGGTTACCGACAGGGTCGGTGCTTCATAATATTTCATAGATATGTCCCTTTCGGTGGAGCTGATCATTCTGCTTCACAAACTTCGAGGATGCGCAAAGCGAAGGAAGGAATCTCTCCATCTGTATCACAAGCATCCACAGCAGCCTCATACAGTGACTTGTGTGCAACAGCACCATAGAAGGTCGTACCGTTGATGGTCACATACGGACGGATGTAAAGCTCTTCTTCGTAGTTGGCCTTGCTTTCGGGAATGCCCATCAGTACAGCGGAGAACAGATAGTTTCCGGTGTCCTCTAAGGTCAGCTTGTTGATGACCTCAGCGCCCTCTACCTTCGAGAAAGCCGTACCGCTGACGAGCTTGGTAACGCCCTCAATCGTTTTGTTTTCGAGCTTGAAGGCTTCGTCGGTGGTGTAGTTGACTGCACGGGTTGCAAGGAAGCCGATCTCTACGTTGTTATTCGCGATGATGGTGCTTGCAGCACTTGCCTGGAAACGAATACCGGAAACGCCTTCCGAACGAATGGAGGTCTTACCGTTTAATTCCGGAGCAGAGAGCTTGTTCCAAACCGCATACAGGGTCTCATCACGGACAAAGTTGAAGTGACCGTAGCGCGCTTCCATGACCTTTCCGCCATTGGTGCGCGACCAGCCGGCAAACTCATAGCTTGCATCGGTGGAGGTGGGAACGAATTTCTTCAGATCGATGTAGGTTTCAGCGCCCTCGGTCCAGATCGCCATAGTCTTGCTTTCCGGAAGGGTAACGGTAGAAACAGCCGGAGCATTCGTGGTGGAATTTGCAAACGTGATGGTCACGTTGTTGTCCTCATCGGCTTCCGTGCCGGCGGGAACAGCCCAATAGTATACGTTGTCGATATAGATGGTGAAGTTGCCCTTGCCGGCTGTACCGTTATCAAAGTAGCCGCCAACAGTCGCCTTGCTTGTGTTGGAGTTCAGAAGATAATATCTCCATCCGGTGTCACGGCTGGCTTCACCCCTATGGTTATCACCGGTGTGGTCGGAACCCGCATACATCATAAAACGGGAGCCTTCGACGGTGTCATAGCGGAAATCAAACGAAAGATGCTCTTCTGTATCTGCTATGGTCGCTCTGTTCTTGAGAGCAAAACCGGCATAAAGGTTTTCGCTGGTGAGCTTTAACACCTTGCTACCGCTCTGTTCATCCAAAACGATGGTAGCGGTAGTACCGGCGACCCAATGCTGGTTGATGGTCAGGAAATCAAAGCTATCACTTGTAACAACGGTTCCGACCTCAAACGCTTCGAAGTCCTCAAACTTTACGACCGGCTGGATCTTTTCCCAAACCGCATACAGTGTCTCATTCTTGATCACAGGATAAGCAGAAGCATTGCCGGAAATGGCAGCTCCGCCATCCTTCTTCGACCAACCGACGAGTCTGTACAAGCCATCGTTGTCGGTTGCGGCGACCTTAGTTAAATCAACGGTTGTGGTTGCACCGGCGGTATAGATGGTTCCGGTATACGCTTCAGGAAGCGTGACATTGGTCGGACCGTTGGTGGAATTTGCAAAGGTGAAGGTGACCTTGTTGGCTTCTTCGGTTGCGCTTCCTTCCGGAACAGACCAATAGGTGATGTTGTCAAAATAAATGACATAATTGCCTGCTGCGCCGTTGTTGCTGTTGTTGAAGAAGCCGCCGATGACGTTGTTGCCGGTGTTACCACCAAGAATTATGGAGGGCTGCCAGGAGGTCGAACGAGCAAGGCTGAATTTCTGGTTGTCTCCTGTATGATCCTTGCCGACATACATGGTATAGTAATTACCGGTCGTGCTGTCAAAGCGATAATCAAAGGTCAGAAATTCCGGCATATGGATCGATTGCCGTCTGTTCTTGATAACAAAGCCGGGGTAGCAGGTGGGAGCCTCGAGCTTCATGACCTTGCTGCCGGTGGCTTCGTCCAACACGACGGTGTAGGTAGCGCCGGAGATGCTATGCTGGTTGAGGGTGAGGAAATCAAGGTCTGCATTTGTCAATACCTTGCCAACCTCGAACTCTTCGAAATCCTCGACCTTTACGATCGGCTTAGACTTTTCCCAAACGGCGTAGAAGGTGAGGTCGCCCGGAACGCGGAAGCTTGTAGCCTGCACGCTGTGGATGGCCTTGCCACCATCGGTCAGCGACCAGCCGGCGAATTCCATGCCGTCCGGAGCGCCGGTGGGGGTGTAGTTGTTTATGTTGAGGGTATGAGTCTTGCCGTTTTGTGCATTATAGTAGTTGCACCACACAACGGCGTTTACGTCTGCCGGCATAGTGATGCTATCAGCGGCATACTCGGTGGAATTTTTGAATTTGATAGTAGCCTTAACACTGCTGTTATGCGCAACATCGACAGCGCCGGAAAAACTGTAAACGGCAAGGTCATCGATATAAACGGTAGAGGTCGCGCTACCCTTCTTTTGGTTGAAGCCCCATCCAGCGCACGGGCTGGTGACAAGTGCCTGGCAACGCACCTGGGTCCAAGCTGTTTTACTGGTGTCTGTTATAGCACCGTTGGTTGCCCAGTTACCGGTAGTGCCATTTTCTTGGCTTCCGGCAATCACGGTTCCTTTTGCTTTATAAGTGACTTCGTTTAAGCCGGTCTGATCAGCATCGGGATACATATAGTTTGCAGCGGCGTAAAGATAATCGGTTGCATCGTTTGCAAGCCAAACGCCAAAAGCGTTATACTGCGAACCGGTCACCTTGAGGTAACGGTTGCCATCCGTTTCTTCGCAGACCTCAAAGGTACAGCCGGAACCAAGAACACCCCAGCCCATTTTACCGTAGTCTACCAAGGTTGCGGTATGACCGGAGAGCATACTGGTGATCTGACCGCTGGTGTAGGTGCCGAGCTGAAGGTTATCAAAATCTTGATAGAAAACAAGCTCGGAGGTAAGGTCGGCATTTAATTCAGCCGCTTTAATTTCTGTTCCTGCTTCAGAAGCGCTCTCAACGTTCTCCAAAGCGGGAGCTGCAAGGGCACTTGCGGACATCAGAACAGCCGCAAGAGCGAGGGATAAGGCTTTACGGATTTTCATGCGATTCACTCCTTAATATGATTTGGATTTATATCCGCAATCATTATACCGTGATACTTCACAAAAAGCAAGTCAAAAACTGACGGCGACTAGACAATTTCTGCCAAATGGGCACTTTTTTTCAACTTTTTTTGCGCCGATATCAAAATAACATAAAAATATCACAATACAGGAAGAATTATTTTGCGGTGGCGTTTATGATAATCATATCATAAAATATTGCAAGGAGCATTGGCTATGATACAAAAGGAAACCGCTATATATACGATTCATATGGACGAGAAGGGGGCGCTCACCTCTCTTGCTTCGCGCACCAAGCAGTTTGTCGGCACAAGACTGCCACTGTTCGAAATCCTTCTGCGCGATGGGGGAAATGCGTGCCGCATAAGTTCCGATGAAGCTGCGACAGTACGACCGGTTTGGAATGCCCCGGACGAGCTTGCTCTGCTCTTTTCCGATTTTGAGGGAGCAGACCTTGCTGTCTGCGTGACGGCACATTTCAAAGAAACGCACATCGAATGGTTCTTCTCCATCGAGAACCATACCGGGCGTTTGGTGGAATGGCTGAACGGTCCGCAGCTTGCCGTGCCGAACGATTTAGTGCATACCGGCGGCTCGGGGCGCATTCTTTTAGATATAAATGAAGGAATGCTGTGCGAGGATGTCGAAATGCGCGAAAAGACGTTTGGCTACTTTGAGCCGCAATACCCCAGCATGGGCTTGATGGGCTTATTCCCGGCGGTAGTGGAAAGTCCGTTCGTGGCGTATTATGACGACACAGCCGGTGTATATCTGGGCGCACACGACCCGGCACGTGGCTTGAAAGCCGTGGATTTCTATCCCAAGGATGGCGGCATTCTCTTAAAGCTCGGCTTTTATCCGGGAGAATATGCTGAGGTCACACACATCGAGACGCGTTATCCGACCGTGATGAGCTTCTTCACCGGTTCGTGGGAGGATGCGGCCGATATCTATCGCGACTGGTTCGAGGCGCATCGACCGGAGGGCATGACACGTCTTGCGCAGGCAGGACTGCCGGAATGGTATGCCGATTCGCCGTTGACCGTGACCTATCCGGTACGCGGCATTCACGATACCGATGAGGTCGTACCCAACCGTTTATACCCATACAAGAATGCACTGCCGTATTTAGACGATTTTGCCAAAGAGACCGAAGCGCGCTTACTTGTTGTGTTGATGCAATGGGAATCCACCGCGCCCTGGGCGCCGCCGTATATGTGGCCGCCGTTTGGAGGGGAGGAGGAATTCCGTTCCTTTATCGAGCAGCTTCATGCGCGTGGTCATGCGTTTGGCGTCTATTGCAGTGGAACAGGCTACACCATGCAGAGCAAGCTCAACGATTATTCCGGGGCAGAGCGCTTTGAAAAGGAAAATTTAAAGGATATCATGTGTCTTGCACCGGACGGTTCGCTCCCGGATTCCAATATCTGCCCGGCACAGAGACGTGGCTACGATATGTGCGTTTCGCAGAAGTTCACGGTGGACACGCTGTGTGACGAAGCGGCAAAGATCGCCTCGGTGGGCACTGACTACATTCAGGTGCTTGACCAGAACCACGGCGGCACGCCGTATTTCTGCTACAGCGACAAGCACGGACATCCGCCCGTTCCGGGTTCCTGGCAGATCGAGGACATGAAGAAGCTGCTCGGTAAAATGCACGAGGCTGTGGGAGAATCGGTGGTGTTAGGCTGTGAATCGGCGGCGGCAGAGACGTATATTCCGTATCTGCGTTTAAGCGACAACCGGTTCAATCTGAATTTCCACTGCGCTCGCCCTGTTCCGCTGTATGCCTACCTATACCACGAATATGTCAACAATTTCTCCGGCAACTCGGTCACCTCGCATTTGATGACTGATATGAAGCGTTCGCCTGACATTTTCATGTACCGGATGGCATATTCCTTTGCCGCCGGTGATCTCATGACCTTAGTCATCAACGACAACGGCGACATTGTGTGGAACTGGGGCTTGAAGGAATTTGAGGATTATCCCGACCGCAAGCGCACGTTGGAATTTATCCGCGAAGCGACTGCACTTCGCCGGGGCTATGGAAAGAAATTCTTAGTCTATGGCAAGATGATCAAGCCGTGTGCGCTTGAATGCGAGACGTTCTCTGTGTACAAGCCGTTTTTCCCGGACTATTCTTCGGAATATCCCAAGGTTGTCACCACGGCATGGGAAGCAGAGGGTGAAAAAATGCAGCTGCTCATCAACTGCATGTCCGAGAAAACGGAGGTAAGCATTGAGCTTTCCGGAACAAACGGCTGTATGCGTATGGATACACGTGGCACAAAGCGTGAAGTCCTTTCGGCAGGCGTTCAGACGTTGACGTTAGCGCCGGGAGAGATTGCGGTGTTGATGTTTAAATAACGAAAAAAGGGAGTTGTGGCAAATTGCTACAGCTCCCTTAGACTATCCTCAAAAAACTCAATGCAGGTTTTGTGACAGTCTTATTGTTTTGAAAAAAACACGGTAGGCACAATACAAA
>CAZAWG010000104.1:0-5704 GCA_964488785.1 uncultured Oscillospiraceae bacterium
CTTGTCTCACTGGCATACAGCTGCTCTGACAGCTCCTTTACCGTGATACGACGGCGGTCATACAGTATTTTTAATATTTCATTTTCACGTTCTATGCTCATTTGATCGATTATTCCCCTACAAACAGACACAATTTTGTTCGTTCATCTTATAACAGCGTCATAGATTGACTTTTTTGACCGTTTCTCTTATAATTATACCTGTCAAGTGGATTTTGTCAATATCAATTCAGGAAAAAGGTGAAAAAGCATGAAAAAAGCGTTATTCTCTCTCGTTTTCTCCTTCGTTGCTCTGGTAGGAGCTGTGACGGTCGGTGCCGAGACGCTGCATGAACAATATGGCGTTCAGATCTTGAATGCTGATTTTGCGACTCCCGGCACGACCTTTTCGACCACCTACACAAACCCGAACTACATGACAGAGGCAAGCTTTTCCGTTCAAAACGCCGATTATGCTAACATTGGCAATTACGGCGGCGGCTACATCACCATGGGTGTCAATGGGGATGCGCGTCAGACTGCTCTTACGCTTTCGTTTGGTGCCTCCGGCGAAGGCATGGAAGCCAAAGCCGGACGTTACACGGCTTCCTATATGGTTGCAGCCGCAAAGGGTTCGACCTCTTCGACCTTTACAAACTACATCGACCGGGTAACGATGGATGATGTCCCGACCAATTTGGACAACGGCACAGCGTATGCGGATATTATGCGTGTAGCGGACAACTGGTACACCAACACAGTATCCTGGAGTGTGCCCGCAAGCACGAAGTGGCTCAACAGCTATCAAATGCTCATGACCTCCTCCGGCAAGCAGTATTACGACTCGTTTTCACTCTGGCACTATCCGGAAAACGCCTTTATGCTGTCACAAAACGGCGAGCTGTCGCTGATCACTCCCACAGGAAACAGCTACACCTTCCCCGGCAAGGAGGGTCAGGTGTGGCAGCACGAACACGAAGAATACAAAGCAGGAGAAGCGGTGGACGTGAAAAAGCTTGCATACAAGACCTTCACCTTGGCCACAAAGGATATTTTACACGAAGAATACGGTGTGCGCTTAGTGTTTGCCGATTTCAAAAGCAAGACCTGGGATGTGACCGATTTTAACAGTGCCTATATGACAAGCGCCTCTATTTCCGCTTCACAGGCGGACAAGGAATGCTATGTTTCCGCTTCCGGTAATGGTTACATCGTGCTTTCCCGGTATTCGCTCAACCACACACGCGTTTATCTTTCCTTCAACGATGGAGCCGGCATTCCGGCGAAAAAAGGAAGGTATACCACCGAATACGATGTCGCATTGAACCGGGGCGCGACAAATGCGGATGTTGGAGAATTCCGTGACCGCATTTTCATCAATGGTTCGGCCGCTTCGACCGACACCTTCACGGATTTTGTCCATTCAGGCGTTTGTGATTCACTTGTGGAAAAGGCCGATGCCTGGGTACATGAGACGGTCCACTGGACACCTCCGGCCACAGCGACCGTCATCAACAGCTACAATATGTATCTGCAATCGGCGATCCGACAGTATTATGACAATATCGCCCTCTGGTATTTCCCGGAAAAGTCCTTTATGCTGAAGGTCGGTGAAAAGCTTACCCTCATCACACCAAGCGAGGACACCTACACTCTGCCGGAGCTTGAGGGGTATGCCGGTTTTGTCATTGGAAACCGGCTGTACACGAGCGGCTCACGCGTAGCACTTAGCGAATTGGAATACAAAACCGCAGAAGCGGTGACCGAAATAACCGAGCTTGACCCATCGCTGATCACGCTCCATTACGATTTTGCCAACACCCGTGCCGGAAGCGCGGATGGAACGGTCTCGATCGATTTTGGCGCACAGGATGGACGCTATTGCGATATCACCCTCTATTGGGGAAACGCTGACGGTATT
Organism: uncultured Oscillospiraceae bacterium; assembly: GCA_964488785.1. Taxonomy (GTDB): domain Bacteria; phylum Bacillota; class Clostridia; order Oscillospirales; family CAG-382; genus UMGS882. The sequence goes on from CAZAWG010000104.1 coordinate 1,900, forward strand.
CTGCCCGACTTCACGCCGCTGCGCGTGACAAACGGCACCGAGATGCTCACCGGGTACACCTTTGCCAAGGCACTTGCCTTCCCCAAGGAAGCGACCGCGCTTATTGCACGTATTACCGACACACTAAGGACCTTTGACGTGGTTTACTCCATTCCGCTCAACAAACGTGCCCCCGCCGAAGAACCCTTGTATACCGTTGCCTTTGCTTCGGACATTCACATCGGCTATGGCGGCATTGCACTGCGCAACACACAGCTCAAGGCACGCGAGGAAATCAACAAACTTGCCGATTTTCTGGTCGTTGACGGCGATTTCACTCAATGGTACGGGCAGATCACCGAGGACAAGATCGGCGAATGGGCGCTTGCCGAGGAATACTTCAAGGGGTATACCATCCCGGTCTATTTTGCAAAAGGAAACCACGATGAGCCCAATCACAACGACAGCTATGTGGCAAGTGTCGGCTACGACAAATTCTCATATGAGCATTTCGACCGCTTTTTGGATATGTGGCTTGCCTATTCAAAGGAAAAGGGCGATTACGATGTAAAGCGTATCGACAGCACCACCGATTATTACGACTGCTTTATTGGCGGACATCACTACATTTTCCTTGCCATCCCCAACGAGGGCTACTATAAGTTCGGCGAAGCTCAGCTCAAATGGCTGGACGAAAAGCTGTACAAATACGAAGCCAGCGGCGAGCCGATCTTCCTGATGGGGCACATTCCGGTTGGCACACGCGTCAGCCATCCTTCCTCAGTTTGGAACGAATTTCAATCGCCGGAATTGGATGCCGTTCTTGAAAGACATCCCAACGCCATTTACATTTCGGGTGACACCCACTACACCCTGGACACCGACTGGAACAGCACGGTCAACGGTGAGCAGCTCCGTCCCTCCTTTACCACGGACGGTGCCGTGATCGACGCCTGGGTCGCTGTAGACGAGTCTGACCCGGACAATCCCACCTGGCAAGCCGTTCCGGGTGAAAATGCTCTGGGATTGATCGCTGAGGTCTATAACGACCGCATTCTGCTAAAAGGTCGGCATTTTGTCAACGGACAATGGATCGCACGCGGCTTTTCGGAGATCACCTTCGCAGAGAAGTGTCCTCTAAAGGAAATATCCGTCTCCAAGCGTTCGACAGCGGATGGAAAGCTTGAGCTTATGGTAGAAAAGCCGGATACCGACTTCACCTATACCTGGTATACAGATAATGCAACCGTCTTAGGCTATGGCACTTCGCTTACGCTCGAGTCGGATTTTGCAAGCTTCGTTGCTATTCGTGCCGTCAACGCTAAAGGCTCATATCGTTCCGACAGCTTTTCCTCATTATCCGATATTCCGGTCAGCTCTTCCAATGAGCCCTTCCAAATGCTTCCCGCATCCTCCTTGCGCTTGAATACGCCGGGAAAAAGGAACGGTATTCGCTTTGAAGCAAGCGTTTCTCCCTCTCTCAAGGCAAGTGCAAACGAATATGGCTTTTTAGTTTCGCGAACCGAGCTTTTAAATGAGAGTGCATTGACCTTTGCCTTATCAGACCGATTGTATGTCACCGGCGTGGCCTATCAAAAGGATGCCGAAGGAAACGTGGTCAAGGATATCGTAAAAAGCACAAATGCAGACGGAAGCGAGAGCATTGCCTGTGTCTGCGTGGGACTTTCCTTTGACAGTCCTGTGCACAGAGAAGCTTCCCTCATCGCACGTCCCTATTATAAGGTGGATGTGGCTGGGGTCGAGACGGTCTTTTATGGCTCCACCTTCACAACCTCCTTGCAAAAAACGGCAGCGACAGAGCGTGACAGCAACACGGACACCTATAAAGAGAATAAAGCACTGATCGACCGGCTGTCACAGGTCACAGAGCAATAGCCCTCGCGCGAATAAGGGAACAGGATAAAGCATCCTGTTCCCTTTTCTTTCACACAAACGTTTAGAACGAAACGGCTTGTTCCATCGTTTTTTCTTTATACACGGCAAAGGCTCCGTTATCCGGGCGTTTAGCCGATACGGTCCACCGCACGTGCAAAATCATCGATCTGTTTAATTGTATTTCCAAACGAAAGCGAAGCACGCACCGCGCCATATTCTCCTGTCTGAAGGGCAGCATGGGCAAGCGGCGCACAGTGGAAGCCGCCGCGCACACAGTATCCGCTTTCATTTAAGCGAGCCGCCGCTTCTTCGGAAGCAATTCCCTTCTTATTGAAGATGAGGGTCGGTGTACGGTGTTCACACACGCCATATACGCGCACATCCTTGATAGCGGACAGTGCTTCGGTCAAGCGGTCAATAAGCATTTTGTTGCGCTCATAGATCTCGCCGATACCGATTTTTGACACATATCCAATACCGGCATTCAAGCCACAGATACCGGGTGTACCCAGGGTTCCCGGCTCCAAGCGCTCCGGAAGCGAGCCGGTCATGTTCCTGTCACTGGAATACATTCCATTTCCACCCTCTAAAATGGCTTTCGGCTCGGTATTGGTATAGAACAACGCTCCGCCAACGCCCGGTGGTCCATACAAGCCCTTATGTCCGGCAAAGCACACTACATCTATGCCGAGAGAAGGGACGTTGATGGGCACACAGCCGGCTGCCTGTGATGCATCGCACACAAGCAAGATCCCACGCTTGCGACAGATAGAGGCAAGAGCCGCGATGGGAAGTATTTTCCCAGTCACATTAGAAGCAAGCGTCACAACGGCCATATGGGTATTGGGACGAATTTTTGACGAAAAGTCATAGAGCAGGTCGTTTGTCGAGCCGGTCGCATCGAAAACACTATAGGTGATGCCGTGTTCCGGTTCCTTCGAAAGGGCGTATACCGGTCGTATCACCGAATTATGCTCAAGGTTTGAGATGAGGATATGACTGCCGGGACGTGCATAGCCCTTGATCGCCATATTGAGCGCATAGGTGGCATTATAGGTGAACACCACGCGCTCCGGCTTATCACAGCCAAACAGCCGGGAAACGCTTTTTCGGCATTCGAATATTTCCATTGCGGCGCGATAGGACAGGTCATGCCCACTTCGTCCTGGATTTCCGAGCATATCGAGTGCCTCGTACATGGCACGGCGCACACATTCCGGTTTAGGCAATGAGGTCGCGGCTTCATCAAAATAGACATACCGTTTCATGGTCTTTCCCCACAATCCATCCGGCTGATAATGCGTATCCCGGCAAGTGACAGAATGCGTCCTGCCAAAGCCGACACGTCCTTACCCACGCGTATTCCATACCCACAGCCGCCCAAGGCCTTCACCTGACGAAGCTTCTCGACCTTACAGGGGATTCCCTGCCCTTCTAATTCCTTTTTGGCTTTCATGGCATAGGTGATCGAGCTTACGATCAGAAATTCGCAGTCCATAGGCCTTCCTCCCTGCTTTTACGATTCGATCTCGGGATTTATGGCATACAAATTGCGTTGGTTCAGGCGGCTTTTTGCGTTTTCAAGGGCTTCACCGAAGCGTTGGAAGTGTACGATCTCACGGGCACGTAAGAAGCGGATGGGTTCGCGCACGTCCGGGTCATCGACAAGGCGAAGAATGTTGTCGTAGGTCGTGCGGGCTTTCTGTTCGGCAGCCAAATCCTCCGTCAGATCGGTGATCACATCGCCCTTTGACTGGAACGCCACGGAAGAAAACGGCACGCCGCCGGCCGACTGCGGCCAGAGTCCCGGCCCGTGATCGACATAATACGGTGCAAAGCCGGCTTGCTCGATCTGGGTAGTGGTAAGATCCTTGGTGAGCTGGCGCACGATGGCACAGACCATTTCCATGTGGGCAAGCTCCTCCGTCCC
>CAZAWG010000105.1:0-5698 GCA_964488785.1 uncultured Oscillospiraceae bacterium
GTACTGTACATAGGGACCGGTGTTTCCTTCAAAATTCAAAACCTCGTCCCAAATAAAATTGATATCCTTGATACGTCCGTTGGACAGATCGTGGAAGATCACCGCGCCAACGCCAACGGCACTGGCAACCTCTTCCTTGTTTTCCAAGGTCGGGTTCTTTTCGTTGATGACCGCAAGGATCTTTTCGGTCGCATCCTGGAACAAGTCCTCTAACAGGATCACGTTTCCGGTACGGGTAGCAAGCTTCTCGCCACCGATGCTGACTGTGCCGAACGGAACGTGTACCAGATCCTTCGACCACGCTTCACCCATCAGCTCAATGACCTTGAAGAACTGCGCAAAATGCAGGCTCTGTCCGGCAGAGGTCACATAAATGCACTTGTCAAAATCGTAGGTCTTTTTGCGATAGAATGCCGCCGCGATGTCACGCGTGGCATAAATGGTGGAACCATCGGATTTAAGGATGAGGCAAGGCGGCATATCGTATTCTTCCAACGGCACGATATAGGCGCCGCCATCAAATTTGAGAAGGTCTTTTTCCTTTAAGGCTTCCACTACCGCTTCGGTCTTGTCAAAATAGAAGCTCTCGCCGTTCCAGGATTCAAAATCCGCCCCAATGAGCGTGTAGACCTTCTTAAATTCGGCAATACTGATCTCTACGAACCACTTCCAAAGTGCAATGCATTCCTCATCGCCCTTTTCCATGTTGGAGAAGGCTTCACGTGCTTCTTCCTCCAATGCCGGGTCTTTTTCGGCCTCCTCATGGAATTTTACATAAATTTCGGTCAGTGCCTTGATACCGCGTGCTTCGATCTCTTCACGGTTGCCCCATTTTCTATACGCTACGATCAGCTTTCCAAACTGAGTGCCCCAATCGCCCAAATGGTTCACACCCACGCATTCATAGCCGCAGAAGCGGTGAATATTCTTGATGGACTGTCCGATGACCGTCGAACGCAGATGCCCAATGTGGAAGGGCTTGGCAATGTTGGGAGAGGAGTAGTCGATGACGACCGTCTTGCCCTTGCCGATCTCAGACGAACCGAACGTCTCATCCTCCATCGAAGCAAGGCTTTCGAGAACCGCACGGTCGGATACATAAAAATTCAAATATCCGTTGACGTTTTCGATCTTTTCAAATATTCCTGCACTTTCGCTCTGTGCCTTGACGGCTTCGCACAGCTCCTCGGCGATCTTCTGGGGTGCCTTGCGAAGCACCTTGCTGAGCTTAAAGCAGGGGAGTGCCACATCACCCAGCTTGCGGTCTGCCGGATATTCAAGCATATCGTTCACTTCGGTGACCGTCATAGGGGCAAGCGATGGCTGTAAAAACCGCGCAGCGGCAAATTTTTCGTTCATATCTATTGTCCTTTCCGCGCTTTTGTGCGCGTTTCATGGTAATCTGTTCTGTTTGGTATTAGGAAACGGTGATTTGTGCATCCAAGGGAGGAATGCCGATATACGTTCTTCCGGGGTTGAGTAACAGCTCGGTCGTTCCATCCGCTTCGTACAGCGTGTAGGAGGAGGTACGCGATTCCTTTGACCAACGAATGGGCTTTGTTTTTCCACCCGTGAAGTAAACGCCCTCGCCGGTGCCATAGAAGTTCACATATAAGCGCCCCTTATCGTCCCCCTTGACGGCACCCTGGGCGGCATACAGCAAAAGAACATTTTCAAAGGCTAACTGGCTGTTGTCGTTGGAATCGATGTGCGCGGCACCAAATTGCCCTTTTAAATAGCGGTGCGTGTCCTCAACATAGTCAAAGGTACTGGTGGCGTAATACGAATATTTCGCAGCTATGGTCGCAGCCTCCGTCACACCCTCGCCCTCAAGCGGCGTAAAGGTCTGGTGGAAGGACAGCGGCTGGTCTGCCTCCGAGGTCGTGCGATAGCCCTTGGCTTCAATGCCCTTGACTAATAATTCTCCGGTGGTCATCATGGAATGCTCCATGCCCATGTTCTTTTTGCGCCATGCGTTACGGTAAAACGGGGTACTGAAATAGATACCGTCCATGTTTTCGGTCTTTCGCGCCGCCAACGTCTCGTATGCCGCCGGGCTGCCGCCGCAGTGAACATAGATGGCATCGTGCGCATCGGCAAGATCGATGTAATAATCACGGGAAGAACGGATCGAACCGGTCTCCGGGAGCGAGGCATAGTCGGTGAACAGGCAAAATAAGCGCGTAATGCCACCTTCGGCTAAGACCTCATACATCACATCCGCATGAGAAATACCCTGTTGGGGGGTGGCTTGCTTGATGTTGTTGATCATAATGCCGACCGGACGGATGGAAGCAAGTGCTTCGGTCGTCTCCAAGCCGGTCAATTTATTGATAAAAGCAGGCTCTTCGGGAACCGGCTCCTCCGGCTTGACTTCCGGAGCATCGGCTTCTGTATTTTCTATATTTTCGCCCACATTCGGCTGGTCTGTCTCGCCCTCATAGGGAGCGACCACCTGCGTGTCGGGATCCTCCGCTACAGGCGTTTTTTGACAGCCGACCAACTGCATCGCCGCCAAGCAGACAATGAATAACAGCGAACCTAAACGGATTTTGCAGTTCAAACCCATAAAAAGCTTCCTTTCTGAATCAAACATAGGATAGAAATATATTTTTAATCAAATCATTATAGCAGATTTCTGCCGAAAATGCAACGCATAAATTGAAAATTTCACGGTTTCGAAACAAATATGCGGCGCTCCACACGTTTGGTAGTCGCCGCATATGCTTAAATTATTAACTTCTTCGCGAAAAAGCCTTTTTAAGAGAACAGCTTCTCCACACGGCTTCCGCGATCATTCTCCTGCTCCGCCTGATAGAGAGCAAACTCGTTTTTGCCGAAGTTCTTACCGCCTAAGCGAATCAGATAGGTATCCTCATCCTTGTAATAGACATTGTTCGAAAAACGGAGCTGCTTTTCGGCTTCCGGGTCAATGGTCGAATAGACCGCCGCACCATAGGGAGCATCGTGAAAAATGTTGCCATGTACGGTGATACAGCCGTTTTCCGAGGGCGCATAGATACGCCAGATAAACAGATGGTGTCCCATGGGCTGCGGCCACAGCTCGGATTTACGCGGAGGCACCTCGCCCTGAAGCGAGAAGCCGCGTCCGGCACCGATACATACATTGTTATCAAAATGCGAATCGAGCGCAATACGGTCGCGCAGCTCATACGCCGCCATGCCGTAGTTTTTGAAGATGTTATTGATCATATTGATGCGCACACACGGGTTTTCATTCCGGAAGCCCTGATGGGTGATGCAGGAATCGTAAATCTCGTCAAAATAGCAATTTTCGACCGTGACATCCTCGCCGTATTCCCAAACCTCAATGCCGTTTCCGAAACGGATGTGCTGGATCCTATCCCAAACACAGCCGCCAATAAAGCGGAATTCGCAGTTTTTGATGGAAACGCTCTTGACAAACGACTGTCCATACACATGAACGCCGCTGTATTTACCGCTCATATTGTTGATATTGACATAGCAGCGACCGGTGAGCAGGCAACGATGACCAAAGATCGCGCATTCGATATGTCCATAAAAGGCTGCCGGATTGCCGACCGAATATACATATAAAACCTTCGGCTTATCGGCGAGGCTTGCCGGGATCGAACGACCGGGGTCATAGCCCATATGGGTATAATGCCACTTGCCCTGTGCGTTCAGGTCCTCATATTCCCACGCCAACACGCCGCATTCTTCATCCTTACCATAGATAAGATTGCAGACATCGTTCTCGATGGCGCCGGTATATGCCCAGATATTTTCATCGTCTGTTTTTGTCCACATAGCCGGGTCAGAGGCATCAAAGGAGCCTAAGAACAGGGGCTTGGCGCCTTCGCCATACATATCCCAGGTGATGGGCTTGCCTTCTTCGCCATCCGGTGTGGCTAAGCAGTCACGGAAGGTGCTTCCGGCCTTGATAAGCACCGTATCACCCGGCTTTATCTCCAGGGCACGATAGGTATGCTTAGGGGTTGCTTCGGAAAGACCGTCATTTTCCGGCTTTCCGGCTACCGAATCAACATAATAGATCATACTGCTATTCCTTTCTAATAATGAATGCAAAATGCAAAGTGGGCAGATAAGGTCACAGGCTTCATCGCCTATTCGTAGACGGTGAAACTCCGGCTTCAGCGTTCTCCAAAGGGGAACGGATGTATTCTTTTTGCCTTTTCATTTGACATTTGAGCTTTTGCAGTGGCATTTATGCCGCCAAAACGGGCTGACAACACGCGCACAGATATTTTCCTTTTGGTCTGAACTAAACCGCGAAAATAGCAGCGCGGCATCCGTGCCGCATTAGTTGCGCAGACTGTGGATGGGGGCAGGAATGCGCCCACCGCGGTGCATGAACGCCGCACTGGAGTAGCCATTTAACGGCATGATCGGCGCATAGCCTAACAGACCGCCAAATTCGACCGAATCCCCTACTTTCTTGCCGTAGGCCGGGATCAAACGTACCGCCGTCGTCTTGCCATTGATCATGCCGATGGCCGCTTCGTCGGCAATGATAGCCGCCACCGTCTCCTCCGGCGTGTCCCCCGGAACCGCGATCATATCTAAGCCGACCGAGCATACCGAGGTCATTGCTTCCAATTTTTCGATGGTCAATGCACCGCAAGCCGCCGCATCGATCATTCCCTTGTCCTCCGATACCGGGATAAACGCACCCGAAAGTCCGCCTACGTGCGAGGAGGCCATCGCACCGCCCTTTTTGACCGCATCGTTGAGCATGGCAAGTGCGGCAGTCGTTCCATGCGTACCGCATTTTTCCAGCCCCATGGCTTCCAATATGTGCGCTACCGAATCGCCAATGGCCGGTGTCGGTGCAAGCGACAGGTCTACAATACCAAACGGAACGCCTAAACGCTCCGAAGCAAGACACGCGACCATCTGTCCCATGCGTGTGACCTTGAACGCCGTCTTTTTGATAACATCCGCCAGCTCTGAGAACGAGCAGTCCCCGGCACGTTCCACCGCACTGCGTACAACGCCCGGTCCCGATACGCCGACATTGATCTCACATTCCGGCTCTCCCACGCCATGGAACGCGCCTGCCATGAAGGGGTTATCCTCCGGGGCGTTTGCAAACACCACAAATTTGGCGCATCCGATGGAGCAGTCGTCCTTAGTCAAATAGGCAAGCTGTTTAATAATCGAACCGCATTTATTGATCGCATCCACATCGATACCACAGCGTGTCGAGCCGACATTGACACTGGAGCAGACAATATCGGTCGCCGCCAATGCCTCCGGAACGGCATCAAAAAAGGCTAATTCCTTCTTGGTCATACCCTTTTGCACCAGTGCCGAAAAGCCGCCGATAAAGTTCACTCCGACTGCCTTTCCGGCGCGGTCTAAGGTTTTAGCCGCCAATATGTAATCTTCCTTAGTCACAAGTCCTCCGACCTGCGAAATGGGCGTGACCGAAATGCGCTTGTGAATGATCGGAATACCGTATTCCTTCTCAATATCCTCTCCGACCTTTACCAGATCTTTCGCGTAGTCGGTGATCTTAGCGTAAATATTCTCACAGGTCGCTTCGGCAGAGCCGGCCGCACAGTCTAATAAAGAAATCCCCATCGTGATAGTGCGAACATCCAGATGCTCCTCGCGGATCATGTTGATGGTTTCAAGTACGTCCTTTATATTGATCATGTTCTGCTAACCTGCCTTAAATACGGTGCATGGA
>CAZAWG010000106.1:0-5674 GCA_964488785.1 uncultured Oscillospiraceae bacterium
ATTGCGGCATCAATTATCTGCTCATCAATGGACATTTCGGCTTTCCGCGCATGGGCGTGGAGGGAGCCGCTATCGGAACATTAGCCGCACGCGCCGTCGAGCTGATCATTGTCGTTGTGTATGTGTTCTGCATCGATAAAAAGTTAGGTTCCAAGCTCCGAAATCTGTTCCACGCCGACAAGACCCTTGTGCGCGATTATCTGCTCCATTGCCGCTACTTCGTCATTGTCGCCATGATCTTTGGCACCTCGACCGCACTGCAAACCGTCATTCTCGGACATATGACCGACAGCGCCATCGCCGCCAATGCCGTGTCCTCCTCCCTGTTCCAGCTGCTAAAGGTGGCCTCGGTGGGAGCTTCCTCCTCGGCGGCTGTCATGATCGGAAAAGCCATCGCAACCGGCGATATGCCGACCGTCAAGCAGTATACCCGCACACTTCAGGTCATTTTCTTGTGCGTGGGAGCCATCACCAGCACGGCACTCTTTTTCTTGCGCGCCCCGGTGCTGTCCCTCTATCCCAAGCTGTCCTCCGAAGCTCATACGCTGGCAAACCTTTTCTTGCTCGTTTTATGCGTGACCGGCTTTGGAACAGCGTATGAAATGCCGTCTCTCTGCGGTATCGTGCGCAGCGGCGGTGACAGCCGGTTCGTATTCATAAACGACCTCATCAGCATTTTCGGCATCACACTGCCGCTGTCGTTCTGCGCGGCATTCGTGTTCCACTGGCATCCGGCCGTGGTAGTGCTGTGCTTAAATTCCGATCAAATATTCAAATGCGGCGCGGCCTTTATCAAGACCAATCGCTATACATGGTTGCGCAAGCTGACACGAGAGACTTGAAGCAATAAGAGGTGTGAAGCATAACACGGCTTCACACCTCTTTTCTATTCCTCCTGCCACTCAAAGAAGCCAAGCATATCATTCGGTGTTGTGCCAAGACACTTGCAAAGACAGGCAAGCTCATAATCGGTCACCTGCCGCCTGTTTTTTTCGATCTTGCTGATCATCTGTTGATCCATATTCACGTTCATGGTCTGTAGCTTTGCCGCCAGATCACTCTGCGTGATGGATCTTGCTTCCCGGCACCGCTTCAACCGTGTGGCAATCAGGTTTTTCTTGTCATAATAACAAATTTTCTTCATGCGTTCCACTCCCAATACGTTATATTAGCATATTGACAATAGCATATTTTTGTGCTATAATTACGTTACATTCACGTATTCTGTGCATTATCTGCACATTGAAGTAAAAAACTGTTGAAAGGAATGCTACACGTGCGAAGAAACAGATGTCCGGGCAACGAAAGGATCACGGAGATACTGTTCCGAGCTGGGATCCTATCCTCTGTTTTGGGCGGTATTATCATTATTTTCAGCTCATTCTCATCGGATATGGATATCGGTGCCGGACACATCATTGGACTGTGCGTTCTGATCCTTGGGTCACTGTTATCCTGGCTCAGTAATCTGCTTCTTTACAAATAATAACCCTATACACAAGAATGATACCAACCAAAATACTATAAACGCTCAAAGAGGAATGTAAAGCTATTTACGTTCCTCTGTTTTCTTTCAAGTGCTTTTTTGTATTATAATATAGTAGGATTTTGAAAAAACCCTTTACAAAACTATTTTTTTGTGCTATAATATACAGTAGAATGATTATCGTTAACTTTGGTTCACAGGATCCATACGGCGCGTTTTTCAAGCCCGTGTGAAGCCGGAAAGGATGCATGGTATGCCGCAAACCGAAAAGATCAATGTCCGTGGTGTGATGTTCGATAATGTGACCATGGAAGAAGCCTTTGAAAAGGCGACCTCCCTGATCTCCGCCGATGGCTTTTCCTATATGGTGACCCCCAATTCTGAGATCGTCGAGGCGTGTGTGGAGAATCCGACACTGTATGAGATCATCAATGGTGCCGACCTCATCATTCCGGATGGCGTGGGCGTGGTCTACGCTTCCAAGATTCTGAAAACGCCCTTGAAGGAAAAGGTCGCCGGCATTGAAATGGCCGCTCGCATTTTGGAGTACGCCGCAAAGGAGCATTTGAAACTGTATTTCTTCGGCGGTGCCAAAAAAACTGATACGACCCCGGCTGTCTGGGAGATGGCAGCAAATGCCATAAAAGAAAAATATCCGGACATTTGCATCGAAGGCCGCGATGGCTTTTTCGCCGAGGAAGAAACGGAGGATGTTTTAGCGGGTATTCGTGACAGCGGCGCCGACATTTTGTTCGTTTGCTTAGGCGCACCTAAACAGGAGCGGTTCATATACAAAAACCGCGAAAACTTCGGCTCTGTCCGCTTCGCTGCCGGTCTTGGCGGTTCATTGGACGTGTTTGCCGGAGTGGCAGAACGCGCACCGGAATTCTATTTAAAGCATAATTTGGAATGGCTCTATCGCTTCTCTAAAAATCCCTCGCGCGTAGGACGTATGATGAAGCTGCCGAAATTTCTCTTAGGTACAGTCTTTCACGGCAACCGTCCCACAAAGTAATGCTTTTACGATCACTTTGCGTGGATTCCTACCGCAATCTGGCCGCCGCAGACATTCCCTTTTCGGATGGTATCAATCTTTTATACGGTCAGAATGCCGCCGGAAAGACCAATACGCTCGAATGCATTTATTTGTTCGCCTCCGGGCGTAGCTTCCGCACCCGACATGAGGTCGATTTCATCCGGCGCGGCGCCGAATCTGCGACCGCTTCCATCCACTTTTGCCGCGAATGCGCCCAGACTGCCGGACTGACGGCTCCCTATACCGAACAGATGAGCCTGTGCTGGAAAAAGGACACCGGGCGAAGGCTTATCAAAAAAATGATGTATCAGGGCTGTGAAACGCCAAGAGCTTCCGAATTTTTAGGCATCTTTCGCGCGGTTTTGTTCACACCGGAGCATTTGTCGCTCATCAAGGGAAGTCCGGAGGAACGCCGGCGCTTTACCGATATCGCGCTCTCCCAGCTTGCACCGCGCTATGTGCGCTGCATGAACGATTATCTGAAGATATTATCCCAAAAAAACGCTTATTTGAAAAAGGTCGCCGCAAGCGGTCGACCGGATGAAGCGTATTTAGACGTTTTAGACACCCAGCTTGCCGCCTTCGGAGCCGTGCTCATTCGCCAGAGAAGCGCCTTTGTCGCACATATCCAAAAGCACGCCACCCGATTTTACACCGCCTTGACCGATTCACGCGAGGCGTTGGCAATGAAGTATCTGTCCTCCGGTCTACGCCGGGTGGAGGAAGCAGACGATATTGAGGGGCAGCTGTATGCTGTTTTCCGTGCCGACCGCGTGTCCGATCTGAAGTTTGGACGCACGCTCCATGGTCCACACAAGGATGATCTTGCCGTTTTTATCGCCGATCATCTGAATCCGGCGGACGAGCATCTCTTCGAGGGCGCGTTTGATCCGGGTCGTGTCGATGCACCGAACGAACCGACCTTCGCACTGTCGGAATTTGCCGCACGCACCTTTGCTTCCCAAGGACAGCAGCGCAGTGCCGTTTTGGCGCTCAAGCTTGCCGAGGGCGAGCTGTTTCGCGAATTGACCGGCGAATATCCCGTGTTCCTCTTTGACGATCTGTTTGGCGAATTGGATGCTGTACGGCGTGAGCGACTGCTTGCACTGTTAGAAAAACGACAGGTCATCATCAGCTGCTGTGACCGTTCGGCACTTCCAAAGGTTTCTGCACACACGCTGTGCGTGACCGATGGGATCGTTTGCCCCGACAAAGCATGACCGCCCGGTCTGTATCGAAAGGAAGCCTATGAGTACCACAAAAAATCATCCGTATATCAACGTCGGCGGTACGACCGTGCTTGCCAAGGATAGTATTCTCGGCATTTTCGATTTAGATACAGCAAGCACAAAGACCGACACCAAACGCTATCTTGCAAGCCTTGAGCAATTAGGCAGACTCATCAACGTAGCAAGCGATCTGCCCAAAAGCTTTGTCGTGGTCACAAGAGGCATTCGTGAACAGGCGTATATGACATCGCTCTCCACAAGCTCTTTGTATGGGCGTTGGAAGCGGCAATCGAAATATTTGTAAACACATTTTAGGAGTACATTATGCAGGAAAACAACAACATGGAAAACGAGCAAATCCTCGAGATCGAAGAAGTCAGTGCCTCCGACACCATCGTGGACACCGAGGCACACAAATACGATGAAAGCCAGATCCAGGTGCTTGAAGGACTGGAGGCCGTTCGTAAACGCCCCGGTATGTACATCGGCTCGACCTCGGAAAAGGGCTTGCACCATCTGATCTATGAGATCGTCACCAACTCCATCGACGAGGCTCTCGCCGGTATCTGCGACCGCATCATCGTGACCTTGCACGAGGACAACAGCATTTCCGTTTTGGACAACGGACGCGGTATCCCCGCCGGTATGCACCCCAAAATGGGCATCCCGACGTTGGAGGTCGTGTTCACCGTGCTTCATGCCGGCGGTAAGTTCGGCGGAGACGGCTATAAGATCTCCGGCGGTCTGCACGGCGTGGGCGCATCGGTCGTGAATGCGCTTTCCGAATGGACCGAGATCATCAACTGCCACGATGGCAAAAAGTACACCGAACGCTTTGAGCGCGGCAAGGTGGCGCGCCCCTTTGCCGAAGAGGGCCCGACCGATATGCACGGTCTGTATGTGCGCTTTAAGCCGGATGACACGGTGTTTGATGAGATCGTGGTCAAATATCACACCGTTTTGTCCATGCTCCGTGAGCAGGCGTTCTTAAACGCAGGTCTTGCCATTGAGCTGGTCGATCTGCGCCCGGAGAAGGTCGAAAATATTCCGGAGCTTACCGAGTACAGCGATGAGGACGAGGAAAACGGCTTTGAGCATGAATTTGATGAAGAGGATGTGCCTGCCGAGGAAGCCGCCCCTAAAAAGGAAAAGAAGGTCGAGCTGTGCTATGAGGGCGGTATCAAGAGCTTTGTGGAGCATTTGAACGCCAAAAAGCACGCTAACCTTTTGCACGATGAGGTCATTTATGTCGCCGGTCGCAAGGAAGATACCTCCTGTGAGATCGCGCTCCAATACAACGATAAATACGATGAAACCATCTTCTCGTTTGCCAACAACGTGCGCACCATGGAAGGCGGTATGCATGAGACCGGCTTCAAAAACGCGCTCACTAAAATTTTGAACGACTATGCCCGTAAATTCGGCTATCTAAAAGCCGATGATAAGAATCTCATGGGTGAGGATGTGCGTGATGGTCTGTGTGCCGTCATCAACGTCAAGCTGCCTGAAGCGCAGTTTGAGGGACAGACCAAGAGCAAGCTCGGAAACGCCGATATCCGTCCGTTTGTCGAGACACTCATGACCGAACGCTTGACGGCCTTCTTGGAGGAAAATCCTGCCATTGGCAAGATCATCATCGAAAAGGCTCTTTCGGCTTCCCGCGCACGAGAGGCCGCTAAAAAGGCGCGTGAGCTGACGCGCCGCAAATCGGTGCTTGAGCGCACCACGCTCCCCGGAAAGCTTGCCGACTGTCAGGATCGCAGCATGGAAAACACCGAGCTGTTCTTGGTCGAGGGTGATTCCGCAGGTGGTACCGCAAAGGATGGACGCGACAGTAAATTCCAGGCCATCCTCCCGATGCGCGGTAAAATACTAAACGTGGAAAAATCCCGCTTGGATCGCATTCTGTCCAGCGTACAGATC
>CAZAWG010000107.1:0-5664 GCA_964488785.1 uncultured Oscillospiraceae bacterium
GGGCGACCCCCATACGTGGGTTCGCCCTCTTTTTTGCCGCTTTATGCGACAAAAAATTCACCCACTCTCGCGTTTTTTGGACGCGTTAAGGGGAATTTCGCCCTTTGCGATGGGCGACAAGGGCTACTTGCCCATTGACCTTCACAATCGGATGTCTTTCCGAAAGAGAACCGTTGTCCTGTATTTTTACAGGTATATATCTTTCCGGGAGAGCAACTCCATCCATGATCTTTACGGGTGTATGCTTATCCTCGGTCGTACCGTCACCCAGCTGACCGCATTTGTTCCAGCCCCACATCCAAAGACTTCCATTTGTTTGTATGGCGGCATTGTGAGAATATCCTAAACCAAACGTCTGTCTCTGTATTGGCACCGTCTGCGCCTTGACCGGGACAGCCGACACAAACGACATAACAAGAGCCACGACCAGCCCAACAGACAGAAAACGGCTCTACCAAGAACGCTGTAACATACTTGCTTTCCTCCTGATAATAACACTCCTGTAGGATCATTGAATCCTTTCCTTCGATTATATCACAATTCAAGCTTAACATGTTTTCGAAGATTTATCAAGCAGTTTTGAAAAGCAGCAAAAAGTCCGTCCCCTTTCAACAGAGTACGGACCTTCCACCGGTTTGTATTCTCTATTTGATATCGATTCCGCCAAACACGCACACACCCTGGAGGTTGACCGTGATATTCCCCTCGTTTGCCGGGCGGCTTCGTTTATCGCTCATACCGCCGAAAAAGCAAAAGGCCTGATTGCGGATAACGACGTTATCCGGCACACGTAGCTCCACGCCGCCAAAGGCGCACATCACATCGATCTCGGCGCCATCATGCAAAAGTGCGCCCGAAAGATCGCATTCCGCGCCGCCAAAAACAGCGCACACCTTTGCTTCTGTCACATCCTTACCGGTAAGATCGGCGTGCTTTTCGCTAAAAACAGCAGAAACATCCGCTGAATCGGTTGTCTGGAAGGAGGGAGAAGCGTTTGGCTCGGAAAAGATGCGTGTGATAAATTTTATGCCTAACAGCACTAAGATCAGCGGCACGATCAGCTTCCAGCCCACCGCATACTCCACAACGCCACGCGCCGTGAGCAGCAAAAATATGCCTAACAGCAGAATAAACAGACTGCCCAGCTTATCCTTTTGCGCTGAGAACAGACCACTGATCCCCGGCACGATGAGAAACAACGCCCACCAGCCATCTAAATTCAACTCCAATGTTGTAAGTCCTAAAACATTTAAAGCTCCTAAAACGCCAACGGCGATGAGGAGTGCCCCAAGAACGGCGGCAAATATCTTTTTTGTGATATTCATATGTATACTTCCTTTCGTATGATGCTTCGGATGGGTTCAAGCAGAAACCGTCAAAGCTATTGCTTCGTCCGCTCAAGCTGCATGAGGGCGCGGAATTCGTCGCTTAACAGCTCACTGACCTCTTCTTCGGTAAAGCTACAGGTCTTTGTCGCGCACAAAGTGCCGATTCCAAATGTGAAGATCCACATCCGCTCAAACAAAGCTTTAGCCTCCGCCTCAATCAAGCCATAGTCCTTCTGGATGGTCTGAACACACAGTGCAACCGATGTACCAAGTGTTTGGAGCATTCCTTCGAAGCCGACCTTCTCTGTATTTTCCTCCATGAACAGCAATTGATACAGCTTTGGCTCATAAATGCCAAACAGCACCATCTTCATACCGATCTGTTTGAAAAACGGCATATCGCAGCACTTCTCCACGGCAAGGGTTTCAAAGCGCTCCATAGCCGCCTTTTGAACGCACTCTTTGACCTCGCCCATCCCTTTGAATACGGTAAAAATAGGACGGGCTGAGCTTCCAAGCGCATGACCCAGATTCTGGGCAGTCAAGGCATCGATCCCTTGCGTTGACACAAGCTCTAAGGCCGTTACAGTGATCTCTTCTCGCGTGAATTTGGGCTTTGGTGGCATGATGTACCTCTTTCCATTTTGTGTTTCACTTGTTTTAAAACATTCATTTTATGTTGCGATGCTATTATAACACGCTTTTACGGCTTTGTCAAGGGAAAAAACATATTTTTATAAAAAAAGCTTAGCTTTTTGGGCTAAGCCTGCTTTTTGACAATGCTATACTCATCATACAGCTTAAAATACGGACAGTTTTGAAAACGTCCTTTCATATAGTTTAACATCTCGTCCTCGTCTAAAGCCATGTGACAGAGCGCATAGCCGGTGTCCTCATCCTCGTAGAAATAGGCGCAATAATCACAATTTGTTTTTTCAGCCATGCTTTTCATCCTTTCTATCGTCAGCTTTTGCTTTGCGTAGGGTATCGGCAATAAAATCACGTTTCCCAGCCAAATACTGCTCACGACCATGATCGATGGGGGCTTTTGCGGCAAGCGTCAGCTTCAATGCTTCATATTCCTTTGCGGCCCAAGGACAGGTACGCAAATAGTCACGGAACAGCAGATATTCCTGCCATTGCACCGAATCCGTTTCGACAACATGGATAAAATGCGTTTGCTCCTCCCCCGTCCCCTCGTAAAAGCTGCCGCAGGCAAGCAATAGCTGCCCCTCCAATGCATTCAGACGGAGATAGTAGCCATGCGCTTGCAGGACTTCCGCATAGGGTTCGATATCAGAAAGTGCTTTGACCGCAAGAGCGATATCGATGATGGGTTTCGCTTTGATCGTCTGAACGGAGGTACTGCCCACATGAGCGATAGCCTGAACCGTATCGCCCAAGAGTGCCTTCAATTCTTCCATTGTACGCGCGGCTTCACGCTCCCACGCTATATCATGGTCACACAAGCGGACGGTTCCGCGTTTCAAGCCAAGCATAGACATTTTCCTTTCGCACACACAAACGTGAAAGTACAAAAAACGGCAACTTTCCAAAAGAAAATTGCCGTTTGTTTGGCGCGCTGCAAGGGACTCGAACCCCTGACCTTTTGGTTCGTAGCCAAACACTCTATCCAGCTGAGCTAGCAGCGCATGGTATTGAATTGTATTCAATCCACTGTTTTCCGGCTTGCACCTTTGAAGTACGCTTCCCTCAAACAGCTTATATATAATAACACACTTTTTTGGATTTGTCAAGGCTTTTGGGGATTTTTTAGAAAGTATTTTACGACAAATGCGACATTCTTTATTTTTCAATCGTTCTCCTGCCCTGAACCGCACACGGTGTACTTTTTATAGGTACTGGGCAGCATACCGGTCACGTTTTTAAAAACCTTGCGAAAATACGCCGCCGAGCTAAAGCCAAGTGTCTCCGCAATCTCATCCGTACTCTTATTCTGCAATATCAGCTTTTGTGCCAAACGGATACGAGCATTATTTTTATATTCCACAGGGGTCAGACCGGTATATTTCTTAAAGGCTGTATAGAACCCGGAGGGAGAAAGACTGCACAAGCGTGCCAGGTCCTCGGTATAAAACTCTTGCGTACAATGCTCCTCGATATACACAGCCGCCTTTTCCGTGACGTTTTCGCGGTGACGAAGCTTTTGCTGATCCAGCCCGGTAAGCAGGATGGAAAAGAACCGGTAAAACTCCAAAACCGCCTCCAAGCCATGTGTTGCCGGGTCGGAATACAGTCGGAACAGACGGTCAAAGGAAGCATGAGGGTCATCAAACGATGCCGGCGAAACGATCTGCAACCGATAGCTATCGTACAGACCGGTATTTCCCGCAACGGCACCAAACTCACTTTTGAGTTCAAAGCCGAAATCGATGCCATAAAACAATATATCCGGCTCACCTGTCCAGAGCGCCGTATAGCGTTGACGGCGCGGAATATACAGCACATCGCCGCTCTGAACAGACAGCTTTCCATCGGGGGTATCGAAAGCCGCGTGTCCTTGCACAACATAATAGACCGAGGCAGTAGCCCGTCCGCTTCGCTTATCGCACATACTTTCGCCGGGGATAAGAAATCGATGTACGGCATAATGACTTAAAGAGAAAAACGTTCCGAAAAGCTCTTTATTTTCAGGCATCGGTATCATTCCTTTGTAGAATAGTATCCTTTTTTTATAGTATACTATCTTGCTTTTTATTTGTCAAGGGGGTATAATGAAATTAACTTAGGGCTTCCGTGCTTTCTACGAAGCCGGGGCTTCAGCGCCTATCCATAGGCGATGGAATGTTCTTTGTCTTTTTGCCTGAACTATTACGCGCGTTTTGCAGCGCGGCTTCCGCGCCCGTGAGCTTTGCAGTGGGGCGTTCGCCGCAGAATCAAAAAGCAGACGGGCTATTTCTAACGCGAGAACCGTGTTTTTCTAAAAGGCTTTATGCCTACAAGCTTACAGTGGGACAGTATGCGAAAAACGCATGGCACACGTTAGAGGAGCTTGTACAAAAAGCCAATATTTTTCAACAAACAAAAGAAAGGAAGATCCATGTGAAGCAAATTCTCTTTACCCAGGTCGGCAAGGCCGCCCTTGTCGAAGCACCTGTCCGGGCACTCGGTGCAAACGATGTCCGTGTCCGCACAGCCGTCTCCTCCATCAGCTGTGGTACCGAACGTGCCAATCTTACCGGTTCCTCCAACACCTCGAAAAACGGCGGAAAGCCGCATTATCCCGTAGCCCTTGGCTATAGCTCAGCCGGTACAGTCGAGGAGATCGGAAGCGCTGTCACCACCGTAAAGCCGGGGGATCGTGTTGCTATGTATTGGAGTGTCCATGCGACCTACAACGTACTGCCGGAAGCCAATCTTATCAAGCTTCCCGATAATGTTTCCTTTGCATCGGGTGCCCTTATGCATATTGCCGCCTTTCCACTTGCCGCTATACGGAAAACGCGCTTAGAGCTTGGCGAAAGTATGCTTGTGATGGGACTTGGCATTTTGGGACAATTCGCCGTCACGCTTGCTCATGTAGCCGGTGCCGCACCGGTCATTGCTGCGGATCCCAATCCGGTACGCCGTGCCGATGCTTTAGCGCATGGAGCTGACTATGCGCTTGACCCCTTAGAACCGGATTTTGCCGAAAGGGTCAAAGAGCTGACCGGCGGTGGCGCAAAAACGGCCGTAGAGGTCACCGGTGTAGGTGCCGGATTGAACGAGGTATTGGATGCCATGGCTCCCTTTGGGCGTGTGGCCTTACTTGGCTGTACGCGTGACCCCAACTTCACGGTTGACTATTATCAAAAGGTCCACAAGCCGGGCATTACGCTCATCGGTGCGCATACCATGGCACGACCGGGGGTGGATTCGCGACCGGGCTTTTTCACGGTACGAGATGACATGACAGCCCTTGTCAAGCTCGCCTCTTTAGGGCGTATCGATTTTGAGGGACGTGTACTCGAAACTCACACGCCAGAGGAAGCGCCGGAGGTATACGACCGGTTGATCAACGATCCGAACTTCCCCATTTTTGTTCAGTTTTTGTGGCAATAACTCACCACCTCCAGGTCTATTCGCGCCCCTATATAAATGCAAAATTGGGAAGCTGAAATACTGTAATTTATGATGAGACAAAGACGTTCCGCCCAACCCCCACTAACGCGCACTATGCGCTTTCCGCATATTACCCAACTGTAAGCTTGCAGGTATATAGCCTTTTAGAAAGTCGCGGTTCTTGCGTTAGCAGCAGCCCTTGCCTTTAGAACCGGTTCAAATCCTCATCGACAATTATTGCTACACTTATGTTTCTGCTAAATATGGAAAATGC
>CAZAWG010000108.1:0-5643 GCA_964488785.1 uncultured Oscillospiraceae bacterium
ACCGCGTGTCCTTTGTCCGTTTTGGCGGCATAAACGCCACCACCAAAACTCAAATAGAAAGGCAAAAAGAACGTTCCACCACCCTTCGGGCGAGCGAAAAGCCAGTGAGTTTCGTAGAAACTGAAAAACAGTCTTGCAAAATCAACAAAATATGCTATAATGTGGCGAAAGCACCACTGCAATACCCGCGATATAGTCTTGCAAAAGCAAAATGTTTTAGAACGCGCGAACTGGGTCTTGCAAAATCAACAAAATATGATATAATGATATCAAAGCCAACAAGCAAAGGAAGAATAATCAATGAAAATTCTACATATGATCAGCGGCGGCGATACCGGCGGCGCGAAAACGCACGTTTTTGCCCTGCTCGGTAAACTGAAGGAACGTGCCGATGTCACCATCGTCTGCTTTATGAAGGGCGTGTTCTGGGATGAACTACAGAATATCGGCGTAAAATGCGAGCTTATCGAGCAGAAAAACCGGTTCGATATGTCGGTGCTTAAAAGATTGTGCGAGATTTGCGCCGAAGGTGTGGATGTCATTCATTGCCATGGCGCTCGCGCAAATTTTATCGCCTCTGCACTCCGGCATAAGGTCAATATCCCCATGATCACCACCATCCATAGCGATTATCTTCTCGATTTCGATGGATTTTATCGCAAGCTTGTGTATACTACGCTCAATGTCTTTGCCTTGAAGCAGTTTCACTATTATATCGCGGTGTCGGATAATTTCCGTCAAATGCTCATCTCTCGTTCGTTTCGTCCTGATTCGATCTATACGGTCTATAATGGGATGGATTATTCCGGCACGCCTTCGTTTGTGTCAAAAGAAGAGTTTGCTGCGCGTATCGGGCTTACCTATGACCCAACACTTACCTATGTGGGGCTGATCGGTCGGCATGACTTCGTTAAGGGACACGACGTGTTTATCAAGGCTATCAAAAGCGTTGTTCGGAAATATCCGAAGGTGCATTTTGTCATCGCCGGCGAAGGGGAGAACCGCGAAAATTTAGTGGAGCTTGCCAAAACAGAAGGCATTTCGGAGCATTTGACCTTTGCCGGATTTGTTAAGGATATCTATAGCTTCATCAACTTTATCGATATCAATACGCTAACCTCGCGCTGTGAGAGCTTCCCATATGTCCTCATGGAGGGCGCTCGTATGGCAAAGCCCACCGTCTGCTCGGCTGTCGGCGGCATACCCGATCTGATACAAGATGGAAAGACCGGTCTGTTGTTCCCCAACGAGGATAGTGAGGCGCTGGCGGAACGCTTGTTACGCTTGCTTCACAACAAGGAGCTTGCCGCGCACTATGGGAATGCATTAAAGGAATTGGCACTTTCCAAATTCTCGGATACGGCTCTTGCGGATAAGCATATCGAAATATATCGTGCGGTGCTTCGCGATAAGAGCGAAAAAAAACGCTATGACGCTGTGCTTTCCGGGTATTATGGCTTCCGCAACAGCGGGGACGATGCCTTGTTCTACGCCATTGTGGACGATCTGCGTCACCATGTGCCGGATGCCCGCATTGCCGTTTTGTCGGCACACGCAAAGGAAATGCGCTCGGTGTATGGGGTGGACTGCATTCCGCGCTTTTGTCCGCTTTCCGTCCATAAGGCACTGAAAAATACAAAAATGCTGATCTCCGGCGGAGGGAGCCTGATACAGGATGCAACCAGTTCCAAATCGTTAACGTATTACCTGACGGTCATTCGCCATGCAAAGCGCGTAGGTGCGAAGGTGTTTGTATACGCCAATGGTATGGGACCGCTCAAAAAGAAGAATTATGCACGTGCGGCGCGCGTTCTGAATCAGACAGACTATATCACACTTCGTGACCCGGCTTCTTTAGACGAATTAAGGAAAATGGGCGTGCATACGCCGCCGGTGGCTGTGACTGCCGACCCGGTTTTACGGACAGGGGACTGTACAAAAGAAGAGATCGAAGTAACATTCCGCAAAAACGCTCTTCCGGACAACACGCGTTATTTGGCTATATCGGTGCGCGAATGGAAGCAAAACGATCCGGATTTTGTCCATAAGATCGCTGAAATTGCTGATTATGCAGCAGAGAAATATGCATTAACACCGCTTATTTTGCCGATGCGCTATCCGAATGATGTTCCCATTTCGGAAAAAATTGCAGGTGCCATGAAATCACGTTCGTATGTTATAAAAACTGCACCGGGTGTGCGCGATATGCTTTGTCTTGTCAAGGGCTCGGAGGTCGTTCTGGGAATGCGACTGCATATTCTTGTGTACGCCGCCTGTGCGGAGGTGCCGGTGCTCGGACTTGTGTACGACCAAAAGGTGTCTGCATTTTTAGAATATATCGGTCAGGACAAACAGTTGGATACAGGCTCGATCGATGTGGCGGTAGCCTTTGCGCACTTAGACACGATCTTTTCCGAGCGAGAAAGTGTACGTGAAGCCCTTGCTGCGCAGAGAAAACGCCTGTCCGGGCTTGCAGAGGAAAATTCCCGTATCGCCGGTATGCTTTTGCAGGAATACGACCGTGAGCATGGTGAAAAAACGCAAAAGGGGGAGCAGACATGACGATTATGCAAAAAGCGTATGCTAAGATCAACCTGACCCTTGAGATCTTGGGTACACGCCGCGGTGATGGCTTCCACGATATCGCATCGGTTATGCATAAGGTAGCTTCACTCTACGATGAAGTGGCGGTGCATACAAAGGACGAGCCGGGCATCACGCTTATCTGCGATAAGGATGTGTGCGCACCGGAACAGAATCTTGCTTTCCGTGCGGCAGAAGCGTATGCGGCTTCGGCGGAGAAAAGGGGAACATTGATCCCGGGACTGTTGATCGAGCTGAAAAAGCATATCCCAAGCGGCGCAGGATTGGCAGGCGGCAGTGCGGATGCGGCGGCTGTCTTGCGGGCACTGGATGAGCTGTGCGGCGTGCTGTCCGAAAAGGAGCTGTTTGCGTTGGCACTATCTCTGGGCAGTGATATCCCTTTTTGCCTGTATTCCGGCGAATGCGCACTGTGTACCGGACGCGGCGAGATATTGGAGCCGTTGCCAGAGCTGAAAAACGTGCAGATCGAGGTGCGTTTTCCCCAAACGCCGCTGTTCACCTCCGGGATTTACGCTGAATACGATAAGCGACATGGGGAGGATTACACCAAAAATAAAAGTCGTCTGTTGGCGGAGGCTTTGAAGCGAGAAGCGCCTTTGCAGGAGTACGAGCATCTTCTTTGCAATGATTTTCAGGAACTTTGTGAAAAACGCTGTCCGGAGATCGTGATATTGTGTGAGACGCTCTCAAGAGAAGGGTATGCGGCGCAAATGTCCGGCAGTGGTTCGGCGGTGTTTGGGATAAAGCAAGAAAAAACCATAAATAACTGAAAAAACCGTATTGACTTTTGCACGGTGTTATGGTAATATAAAATCATCGGGAAATAGTGGATTTTCAAGCACTTTAAGGAGAGATTTCCCATAAAAACAAATCCCTTACACATTCTGTAAGGATGAAGGAGGATCACCATGAGTGATATTTTGAAGATCGGCATTATCGGCTGTGGCGGTATTGCCAACGGTAAGCATATGCCGGCATTAAAGGAAATGAAGGACGTTGAGATGGTCGCATTCTGCGATATCATCGAGGAAAGAGCGGTCAAGGCGGCGAAGGATTATGGTACGCCCGACGCTAAGGTCTATACCGACTACAAGGAGCTTTTGAAGGACGAAAGCATCGATGTGGTCCATGTCTGCACCCCGAACAAGGAGCATAGCTTTATCACCATCGATTCGCTTGAAGCCGGTAAGCACGTTATGTGCGAAAAGCCGATGGCTAAGACCTATGCAGAGGGTAAGGCAATGCTGGAGGCTGCAAAGCGTACCGGCAAGAAGCTGACCATTGGCTATCAGAACCGCCAGACTCCGCAGGCGCTGTATGTACATCAGGCGTGCGAGGACGGCGTTTTGGGCGATATTTATTATGGTAATGCTATCGCACTTCGTCGCAGAGCTGTTCCTACCTGGGGCGTTTTCCTCAACGAGGATGAGCAGGGCGGCGGTCCGTTGATCGATATTGGTACTCATGCGCTCGACCTTACCCTCTGGTGCATGAATAACTACAAGCCCAAGATGGTCGTCGGCACAAAGTATAGAAAGCTTGCCGACCAGACGCAGACTGCCAATGCGTGGGGCGATTGGGATCCTGAGAAGTTCACGGTCGAGGATAGTGCCTTTGGCTTTGTGGTCATGGAAAATGGTGCGACTATCATTCTTCAGTCCAGCTGGGCGCTCAACATTCTGGATGCGAACGAGGCTGCCTTCCGTATCTGCGGAACCAAGGCCGGCGCCGATACCGTCAACAACAGCGCCCGTATCAACGGCGTAAGATATGGCAGACAGTATGTCGAACAGCCGACTCTCACGGCCGGCGGTGTGGCATTCTACGATGGTGCTAATGCATCTCCTGCCGTATTGGATATGGCACAGTGGATCCATGCCATCCGTACCGATTCCGACCCGTGCGTATTGCCGGAGCAGGCTCTGTGCGTGACGCGTATTCTGGAAGCCATCTATGAATCCTCCAAGACAGGTATGCCGGTATACTTCAACGACTAATATATACAAACGAAGGGCGCGGTCATTCGATCGCGCTCTTTTTGAAGGGAGAGCAACAGTATGAAGCTTGGGATCATTGCTTCCTGGGAAAAGGAAAGCACCTTTGAAACGGTGAAAAAACTGGGACTGGACGGCTTGGAATTCACTGTAAACGATGTCATCGACAGCGCAAATTTTTTAGATGAAGTGCCGGAGATTCAAAAGCGCCTAAATAAATATGACCTACAGGCGCTGTCCATGGGGCGCTGGGGCATGAAGCGTGTAGATGAAAACGGTAAAATCATTCCGGAAGCCATGCAGCACGATAAAAATGTTATTCTTGCCGCACATAAGCTTGCTTGCCCGGTGTTCAATGCCGGCTGTAACTATGCAAACAATCTGACACTGAGGGAAAACTATGAAGTAGCCTTTGATTACTTTACGCAGCTGCTCGAGTATGCAGAGGACAAGAACGTTAAGATCGCCGTCTACAATTGCGAATGGGAAAACTTTATCATCGAACGTGCCCAATGGCGTGTGCTAATGCCGGCTCTGCCGAAGTTAGGGATCAAATATGACCCTTCGCACAGTATTGAGCATACGCACGATTATAAGGAATATCTGCCGGAAATGATGGAATTCGGCGACCGTATCTATCATTTTCACGCAAAAGGCTCCTTGTTCATTGATGGCGTGCGCTACGATGACCCACCGGTCGGCATGGATGCGATCAATTGGGGCGCTGTGTTCGATATCCTTTATACGAAAAACTACGAAGGCGCGGTTTGCTATGAGCCGCATTCGCAGTATTGGACAGGACGGAAAGGGCGTTGGGCGATCGATTTCTCCTTGAATTATATCAAACCCTTCCTTATGCCGGAGGATTATCAAGGCGATATGGCAAGTGCTTATTCGCTTTAATGGTAAAAGCTGCCACTTTGACCGGGCAAAACGCCGGGTCAAAGTGGCAGAATGCACAAAACTCTAAATTTGTCGAAAAATAACCCGTAAAAAAGCGAAAAAAGGGTTGACAAAAGCACCCGAATGTGGTAATATATAAAAG
>CAZAWG010000109.1:0-5625 GCA_964488785.1 uncultured Oscillospiraceae bacterium
TAACAGTATAGCATATTTTCAAAGCAAAAACAAGGATTTGATGTTTCAAAGAAACACAATAATTGACTTTTTCGTTCACCTTGTGATGCACTTGTTTTGGACAAAATCCTAAATCCATTAGACATTTTTGCGCAAAGCTTGGAAAATTTCACAAATCCCCTTGACAAACCGGAAAAATCTGTTAAACTACTCTTGATACCAAAAAATATTATGGTATACTCCTGTGATAGGAAAGGAAGATGACATATGAAAATGAACGATGTACTCAAGCATACCAATATCAAGGATGCTGTATATCTCATCGATGACGATGGCTTTATGCATTGGGGCAATCTCTCGACCAGCTGGGATTATATCAACGATGGCGGCGAGGGTCCCTCTTGGGCAAATCAGCCCGGTCATTGGCTCTTAAACACCGATAAGGACGGCGAAATTTACGTTCGCCGCGATTGTAATACCTTTGAAGGCGGTATTATGTCCTTTGAGCTGAAGTTTGAAAGTGTGAGCGGTGATGGCTTTTACGTTTCCTTCGGCTCTCGTGAGGACGCCTTTTTGAAGCTGTATACCAAGGGCGAAAGCCTGTGCATTGGTGCCTCTACGGTAGCTCCGTTGGCGTATGGTGTGCATTATATCAAGCTGACCATGAATCTTGCCGATTCTACCGTGCTTGTCGCATTAGATGCCAAAAACTGTGGTACGTTTGAGTTTGATAAGCCGGCATTCCCCTTCACCTGCATTAAGCTTGGCTATGGTGAAAAGGATCGCGGCGTGACAAAGCTGCTCTTCTCTAAGCTTTATGTCAACTATCTGTTCAATGACTATTGCTTAAATCCCTACACCGGTCCGCTGCCGGATGGCTATGTGGTCAAAGCTCCCAAAACCAGCTCGGTCATGAGCGATATCCGCGTAGAGGGCAAGGATGACCGCACCTATATTTCCCGCAACAAAAAGGGAGATGTCACTGTGACCCGTCATGCCTTTGATAAGGCCGGCGGCAAGGTCACGCTCGATATGAAATACCTGATGGAAAAATCCGAGGGTAAGGTGACCATCGCACTGTTAAAGGGCACAAAGCCGGTCGTTTCGGTGTACGATGAGGGCACGGAATTATACTGCTATTGCGGTCATGCTCTGCGCACACACCATAAGAACGTGTGGCAGACCCTGCGTATGGAGGCTGACACCGACTCCGGAAAAGCCACCATCTGGCTCAACGGCAAAAAGACCAAGGTGGTCGATTTCGAAAACGCCGCAAACTATGTGGACGGCTTCTCGATCTCCTTTGAAGCCTATGAGACTTCTTCGCTCATGTTCTCGGATATCCTTGCCTGGATCAAGCCCGAGGAACCGGAGGATTATGTTCCTGCTCCGGTCGTTCCCAAAAAGAAGGGCGACTATGTGGTCGGTATGAACATCTGCTCGCTGTGGCGTGAGGGTACGCACAGCGGCTGGGACTGCATTTCGCCGTATGATGATATCAAATCGGTGCTTGGCTTCTACGATGAGGGTCTGCCGGAGACCTCCGACTGGGAGATCAAATTCATGGTCGAGCATGGTATCGATTATGAGCTGTATTGCTGGTATTCGGCAGAGGTCCATGAGCCCATCAAATCGACCCATCTGCATTACGCCTGGTTAGACGGTCATTTCTATGCAAAGTATGCCGAATACGAAAAGTTCGCACTTCTGTGGGAAGCCGCCAACTGCGCACATCCGACCTGCCTGGAGGACTTCAAGTATAACCTGGTCCCGTATTGGTTGGACTACTTCTTCTCCGATCCGCGCTATATGCGTGTGGATAACAAGGCCATCATGAGCTGCTTCGGCGTGTGGTGCGTCGAGCGCGACCTTGGCGGTGCCGACAAGGTGCGCGAGGGCTTGGAATACTTACGCGAAGAGGTCAAGAAGCTCGGCTATGACGATTTGATCGTCATGGGCTGCCACGATGACCCTGTCCATTTGAAGAACCTCGGTTTCGATGCCTTCCATGCTTACCATTGGGGCGGAAACGGTTATAAACTTGAGTGCAACATCAAGGCAAACGAAGATAACATCGCTAAAAAAGCCGCACACATCGTTCCGACCGTCAGCGTTGGCTTTAAGAACATCGGCTGGGGCGGAAATCGCTGCCCGAACCTGTCCAATCAGGATATGTATGCCGGTTTAAAATACTGCATTGACAACATTCTTCCGACCTATGAGCAGGGTACCTGGAAAGCCAAGATGCTGCACCTGTCCACCTGGAATGAATACGGCGAGGGGACCTATATGATGCCGTCCGGGCTCAATGGCTTCGGCTATCTGGATGCCGTGCGCAAGGCTGTCTGCGAGGATGCACCGCATGAGGATGTCGTTCCGAACGACAAGCAGAAGGCGCGTATCGGCTATCTGCGCAAGCAGGATCGCTATATTCTTTCGCGCACCAAATACGATGTCCGTGCGCTTCCCGAAACCGATACCCCTGTCAAGACCTACACCTTCCGGACAGAAGAGGATCTTGCAAAGTGGGAATTCAACAAGATCGCGGATCTTGAAATCAAAAACGGTCATGTATGCGGACGCGCGACCGAATTGTATCCGGAGTTCGTCTTAAAGGATGCCGACTTTGATGCTTCCACCATCGCCTATGCTAAGGTCGTTCTGACCAACCGCCATGGCGATAACAACGCACCGACTGTCACCTATCTGCTTGCCTCCACCAAGGAGGACGGAAGCGACTACAATGTGCAGTATCGCTCGGCTTCGGCATGGTGCAACGATGAGAATGTCAAGGAATATCACATGGATTTAGATACCCGCGATTTCTGGCGTGACACCATCCGCGGCATTAAATTCATCCCGACCTATTCAGGCACCTTCGAAGTCGAAAGCATCACCTTCTATGCTGGTATCCCCCACACCACACTGTACAATCAAAGCGGAAACCAGCTGTATTTCGGCAATGACTATCTCGAAACACGCAGCGCAGAGCTGTATGTGCCGCTGGATCCGAGCAGTGGACTGTATAGCTCCCTTGGCTACAAATTCGAGTGGTTCAAGGAAGAGGGGCGCTTAGAGCTGTGGAACAAGGGCAAGGAACACACCGTTTCCATCGTTCTTGGCAAGCCGTATGCCGTCAAGGATGGCGAAAGCTATACACTGGTGCGCCCGGCGTACCTGAAGGATGGCATTCCGACCATTTCGCTTACCGATATCTGCAAGCTGTTTGATGTTTCCTATGAACAAAAGGATCGCAAGGTCTATCTTAAATAATAAGCTTTAAAATGAAAAACACCCTCTCGCGCAAGTGATTTTACGCGAGAGGGTGTTCTTGCTAATAAAGACTGTGTGTGAAGCTTGGTTAGACTTGCTTAATCGGTGAACAGCTGTGCCCAGTACAGCGTGCCGCCACTCGGATACACCCCAACACCGAGGCGGCCAAAGGCACCACTTAAAATGTTGGCACGATGTCCGGAGGAATTCATCCAGGCGTTCATGACCTCCTCTGCGGAGGCCTGTCCATAGGCAATGTTCTCTCCGGCACCGGCATAGGAAATGCCGCTTTCGGATAAGACCGTGAAGCAGGAGGTGCCATTTGGACGGGTGTGGGAGAAGCTCGTCACGATCTCCCTTGCGCGCGTTTCGGCGGCCTTGCACAGGCTCTTGTCGAGGGAAAGCGGTGCGAGTCCGTTCTGCGCACGATAGCGGTTGA
This sequence comes from uncultured Oscillospiraceae bacterium, assembly GCA_964488785.1. Lineage (GTDB taxonomy): Bacteria > Bacillota > Clostridia > Oscillospirales > CAG-382 > UMGS882. The sequence continues at coordinate 3,692 of CAZAWG010000109.1, forward strand.
CAAGGGTCAAAACCGCTTCGGCGGAGGTGCCGTAAGTAACATCGGTATCGTCCGAATCATCCGAATCATCTGAATCATCCGAATCGTCCGGCGTTTCGCTCTCACCGGGCTTTTCAGGTGCTTCGGGGGCTTCCGGCTCCTCCGGAAGCCCGAGGTCTGGCTTTTGGGAGCCAAACAGACCGGAAAGTAATTCCTTCAGAGAACGGATATCCCAGCCGGCAAGCGGACACGCGGTCGTGTCAGAAGAGAGAAAGCCCTCCAACATCGATCGTTCCGTCTGCGACAGCGAGGAAACATAGGGCGAATGCTTCACACATAACAAGGAGTCAGAAACAGAAATTTTGTCGGCTTCGGCGGCGTTTGCGTGCATAAGCGCACTTGCCGCAAATATGGAAACCGTTACAGCAATTAGCTTTTTCATCAAAATCTCTCCTTTCTGATAATCATTATACACGTTGGAAATGGGATTATCAAGTCCAATTGTTTTCCAGTGCTTCCATATCTTGGAAAAGCCGGAAAGGGCTGTCAGAAAAAACGCCATGCTTTACCAAAAAGCACGGCGTTTTTCCATAATTTTTCAGATTTTACGGATCTTTCATGTGCCATCCGGCTTTTTCTCCGGGCGGCACTATGTTTTTAACCGCAGAAGCAACAGAGAACGATGACAGCGACTAAAATGATGAGCCAGAGGTTGTTATCATCAAATGCATTTCCTAAACAGCCTGCCATGAGGAATTCCTCCTTACGATTTATTCGGACGGCGTTGCTTGCCGTCTGTTGTATTGTATGCGACCGGGTAAAAAGTGTGCGCTTATTGTAAAGCGGACACCTGCACCATTTTGACAGAAAAGCATACTCTGTTAGTAAAACCTCAGAAAAGGAGATGCTTTTATGCATGATATCGTAAGCCCAGAAGAACTTTGTGACCTTTCGTGCCCCCGGGTGCGCCTGTTCGCCGCCTGTAACACCGCGAACGGCTTTGTCAGCCTGTTCGATGAAACGTTTGACCCCCTGACCCTTCGCAAAATATATATATTAAAGGGCGGTCCCGGCGTGGGCAAAAGCACCCTTATGAAGAAGGCTGCCGCCTGCGCCGAAAAAAGGGGATATCATCCGCGCCTGTACCATTGCTCCGGCGACCCGGCATCCTTAGACGGCATCCTCATCCCGGAGACAGGAAAAGCCATTCTGGATGGCACAGCTCCCCATACCGTAGAGCCTGCCTATCCCGGCGCACGCACGGAGCTTGTGCCGCTGGGCGAAGCGTGGGACATACCGGCATTGGAAAAGGAAAGCGAACGCATCCTTGCACTTTCTGCTGACAAAAGTGCCTGCTATCGCAGTGCGTACCGGCTGCTTGCATCGGCCGGGAAAGCGGATGGCGAGCTGCGCGAAATGAGTGAGAGCTGCTTGAATGTGCCTAAAATGCGCGGTGCGGTCGAGCGGCTGTGTGTCCGGCATTTTAAGGGAAAAGGCGGCACACTTTCCCATATGTGTACCACCTCCTACAGCTCAGAGGGACTTGTGCGCCTGTTTACAAATGAAAAAAGAGCCAGATTTCTGTATTTCGTCAAGGATGCACACGCAAGCGCACCCTATTTTTTCCATCTGCTTGCTGAACAGGCACTTCGCGCCGGAGCTGAAACGGTGTCCGGGCTGTATCCCTTAGACCCGACAAGCTATTGCGCGCTGTATTTTCCGAAAGAGAGCGTATGTGTCAGTCTGTACGACGACCGCTTGGCGCGGCTTCTTGACCGAGCGGAAAAGCCGTATAAGCTCATCAATCTGGGACGTTTTTTTGACAACGAACGCTTCGCGGCGTGTCGCGGCAAATATCGCTTTATCGAAAAATGCCGTGCGTCCTTAGCGGAGGCGGCATTGGAAGAATTCAAAAGGGCAGGAGAGCTGCATAAGGAGCTTGAGAGCATCTATGG
>CAZAWG010000110.1:0-5602 GCA_964488785.1 uncultured Oscillospiraceae bacterium
GATCTCGATATGCAGCCGCAGACCTTCATCTTTGGCGCTAAGGCCGCACCCGGCTATGATATGGCAAAGCAGACCATCAAGCTGATCTGCCACATTGCCGCCGATATCGAAAAGAATCCCAAGATCGCATCTAAGCTAAAGGTCGTATTCTTGGAAAACTATTGCGTGAGCCTTGCCGAAGCACTCGTTCCTGCCAGCGAGATCAGCGAACAGATCTCGCTTGCCGGTAAGGAAGCCAGCGGTACGGGCAACATGAAGCTCATGATCAACGGTGCTGTGACGGTGGGAACACTGGATGGTGCAAACGTTGAGATGCTTGAGGAATGCGGCGAAGATAATATGTTCATTTTCGGTCTTACCACCGAGGAGGTCAATGACCTTTGGACACGTGGCTATAATGCAGCCAGCTACTATCATAACGCACCGCGCTTAAAGCGTGTGGTGGATACCTTGAACGGCAGCTTTGCCGGCGAAAGCTTCACCAATATGTATGATTATCTGGTGGCCGGACGCCGCGGTATTTCCGACCCGTTTATGTGCCTTGCCGATTTCGATTCGTATATGCTTGCCCACGATAAGGCCTTGGCGGCCTATGCGGATAAGGAGCGTTGGAATCGTATGTCGCTCATGAATATCGCATCTGCCGGCAAGTTTGCGGCGGACCGAAGCATTGAGGATTACGCTAAGAACATCTGGCATTTGAGCAAGATCACCTCGAAATAACCTGTATGTATGCGCTAACACGCCGTTTACGCCATAGCCGCGCAAGCGGCGTGTTGCTTTTCGCTATCATCCGAAAGGAGCTTTTTCCCATGCTTATGCCTGCCCCGCCGATACAGTCCGTCCCCGAAAGCTACATCTCGTTTTCTTGTTCCCACGCACCGGGAGAGAATGACCGATGCTTTTGCTATCCTTTGTCTACGCGCGTTCTCTTGGAAGTGAGGGCTTCCCGGCGGCTTGGTGTGTGCGTCGTGTCGGCGGAGATCGTCAATGACCGCACGGGAAACCAAACGCTCGTGCCGCTTCCCTTTGAGGACACTGTATCCGGCACCGATGTCTACCGCGCGAAAATTGATTTGCAAGCGCTTTGTGAAAATGAGCCGGGACTTCTTTTCTGCACCGTGCGCCTTCATCGCGGTGACCAAACGCTGTATCTGAGTCCCACCAATAACGTCGATTTTGTGCTGACCTCGGAAAAACCGGCACTGCCGTTTCGGATGAATGTGTATGCCGATGATTTTCATACGCCCGCCTGGGCAAAAAGCGCGGTCATGTATCATATTTTCGTGGACCGCTTTGCAAAAAGCGAGAAGCATACGCTCCCGGTGCGCGATAATGCCCGGCTCAACCCCGATTGGGACGCAGGTACACCGGAATATGCGCCCTATCCGGGTGCGCCGTTAGCCAATAATGAGTTCTTTGGCGGCAGTCTGTACGGCATCTTGGAAAAGCTCGACTATCTGCAAGACCTTGGGGTCGAGCTTCTGTATTTAAGCCCGATCTTCAAGGCGTACTCCAATCATAAATACGATACCGGCGATTACAGCGAGATCGATGAAATGTTCGGCGGCAGGGAAGCGTTTGAAGCGCTGCTTGCCGAGACTGACCGCAGAGGAATGCACGTTATTTTGGATGGCGTGTTCAATCATACCGGCGATGACAGTCTCTATTTCAACCGCTATGGACGGTATGACAGCGTGGGCGCGTATCAGTCGCCGGCTTCGCCGTATCACGCTTGGTATACCTTCCGTCACTTTCCGGATGCATACGAAGCATGGTGGGGCATTCCCATCCTGCCAAAGCTCAATAACAATAATCCCCCAACGCGCGACTTTTTCTTAGGGGAGAAGGGGATACTGCGCCGCTATATCGCCAACGGCACCTCCGGCTGGCGATTGGATGTGGCGGACGAGCTGCCGAGCGATTTTCTTACCGAATTACGCACATCGGTCAAGAGTGAAAATCCGGAGGCTCTCATTTTGGGCGAGGTATGGGAAAATGCCGCCGATAAGGTGGCGTATGGACAGCGCCGCAAGTATCTGTCCGGCTATCAGTTGGACAGCGTGATGAACTATCCCTTTAAAAATGCGATCTTAGACTATATCCGCTCGAAAAATGCTGCTTGCCTTTATGATACCGTCACGGAGCTGTTGTCCATGTATCCGCCGGAAAGTGCCAGTGTTCTCATGAATCTATTGGGTACGCACGATACCGAGCGAATTTTAACGGCTCTTGGCGCGACCGATGCCGACTATGCGCTTTCCAACGATGGTAAAGCCGCCTTCCGGCTGTCGGAAGATAAACGCGCACACGCGATTCAGCTTTTAAAGCTTGCTTCGGTGTTGGAATTCACGCTTCCCGGGCTTCCGTCCATCTTCTATGGCGATGAAGCCGGTATGGAGGGCTTCGGCGATCCGTTCTGCCGCAGACCGTATCCATGGGGCAGGGAGGATGGGACCTTGCGCGAGCATTACCGTGTGCTTGCCCACCTAAAGCGCGAAGAAAAGGCACTTCACGCTTCACACCTCTCGTTTCTGGTGCATGAGGGCGCACGGCTTGGCTATGTGCGTACTTCCGATGTCAAAACAGACCGCCGTGTGGTGGTTTTCTGCAATATGCAAAAGGAAAGCGCACGCTTTGAAGCTCCGATCTTCAAAGAATGCGCCTTTACAAGGGCTTGCGGAATGGGTGAAATAGACGAAAAGGGCGTTTGCGTGCCGGGCGAAAGTGCTGTGATCCTGTTGGAGAAGAAATAAAAGGAAGGGCTGTAGAAAAAGTCGTGGGACTTTTCTACAGCCTTTTGACCATTCTTTGAGCTTTTTCCGACAGAATTCGCCGAAATCCGGTGTGACATAGGACTTGTTGTAGCCGGTTGAGCCGTTGGGCAGACTGGCTGAACCGTATTTTTAAGCACCGTAGTAATGTGCCGCCATGATCCGGTCAGAGGTGGCCGGGCAGGGCTTGGAAACATAGCTGTCGAACTTGATATTATACATTTTGTATTTCTTTCTGTGTACTGCTACCGTTATTTGACAATAACGTGTTCAATGCCTAAAATGTCAGCGATCTTGGCAATTGTCTCGGCGTGATGTCCAATGCCTAACGCATAGTGATGGGTCGGTCCCTCCATGACCCATTTTTTCACGAATTCGCGCGTGGTCGGCTCAAAAAAGCCGCGCGTGTTTGTGTTGCCGGTCGGCGGAATGGGACCGGTCTTGGAGATGCCTTCGCCGATGACGAACTTGAAACCGCTGTGCGCATTTTGCGTGATGCCTAACATGGTGATGGGACCCTCTTTGAGCTTGAATTCCACCGAAGCACCGCTTCCGGGCTTTCCGTGATATTTTTTGAGACTGCGCAGCACCGGCTTTCCTTCGGCGATCTTTAAGTGATGCGGACCGTCGTGCCCGACTAAAATGAAGTCCTCGGCAAAATCGAATGGATGGAATTCCGCAAAGCTGCCGCCAATGTCCAGTCGATCCATGATGAGCATGGCAATGCAGGTCTTGATGTCGTATTCGCCGCACATGGGGATGCCCTCGGCATTGAGCAGGGAATTCCCAATAATGAAGGAGGACACCGTCTTGCGGTTTGCGCTGTCGGCACTGCCCTCATAATAATAGGCAAGCCCGGTTAGATTGTATTTTTCAACCAATTTGTCGAGTGCGACGGCTGTTTTGGCTGCCATATACTTGTCGGCATCGGTGAGTTTTGCGGTGAGGGGGTCGCTTTTCGGCTCGGGCATATCGAATTCCCGGTCGATGATGGCAAGCTTTTCATTTATCTCATCCTCGGTCACGCTCTCGCTAAGCTCGACAACATCATCGACCTCCAAAAGCGGCACGTGAAGCCCAAACGCCGCCGAAATAGCGGTCGGGTCGGCGTGCATATCGTACATGGCCTCCATGGTGTGTCCCATGAGCCCAATGCGTGCGCCCTTTAAGTCGTGAAGCACCCTGGCGATGTCGCACCATTCGGCGATCTCTTTTTGTGCCTTTTCATCGTTGTAAAGACAGCCAATGATGACATCGTTGACCTTTTTGCCCATGCGGATGGCAACGCCTGTGAACTCGGGGACGGAGCAGATGTTGTCGTTTTCTAACTGCATGAAGGTGTTGGCCTTGTTATAATCCAGAGCCGCACGCGGTTGGAGGGCTAAAAGCACGATGGGCTTGTTTACCTCTTTTATGATTGGCGCGAAAACGGAAGAGGTGGCATAGGTCACCATGTTGCAGAACAGTACATCGACTCCGGCGGCAAGGATCTTCGGCACGGTGGCATACGCCTTTTCGCTGCTGTCGATCATACCAAAATCGACTACCTCTACACCGTTTTGGGCAACCAAGGCACAGGCCTCATGATGATAACCCATAATGCTTTCTTCCAAACCCTCAAACTGTGCCCAATAGGCGGCATGAGCTACGGCGAAAATGCCGATTTTGGCTGTTCGTGGTTTTCTTCTTTCGATCATATAAAATGCTCCTTTATATTTTCATGTGTCTTGATTATATCACAGACACATGATATAATCAATGTATAGAATAAACGAGAATTTGTAAAAAATAAAGATGGTGATCCTTATGCTTTTTTCCGATATCAATCCATATGTGCGGTATGCTCGTGTTTTGGAGCTGACACCGCGTTCCCTCTTTTCCCCGGTGGTCGCTCCGGATACAAGGCTTTTGTATACCCTTTCGGGAAAAGGGAGCATTGCTGTTCAGGGACAAGACTATTCCATGACCGAAAACAGCTTGCTTATCATCGGCGCTGGCATTCCGTATCACATTCAGACACCCGTGTCGGCGGTACAATATCTTGCGTTCAATTTCGATTATACCCGGCGTGCTTCTCAGCTTTCGGTGCCGGTACAGCCGTGTGCTGTGGCGGTCGTGACAACGGCAGCGGATGGAGTGTATACCGCCCACGTCGAGACAGATATCGGCGTATCATGTTGTCCGGCTGTTGGCGGTCGTGTGATAACGATCAGTATTGGCGGCGTCGGCGGTACTGTGTCACACGTCTGCTCCGGTGTTACCCGGATTGCATGACAGGGGGCGTAAACCGTGGAAAAAAGCGAAATATTAGGCATTGTACGCACGATCACGGACGGGATCCGGGACGCCGGTATGCAATATGACTATTATTGCACGGCAAAACAGCGCGAAAACAGTCAGCTTGCCGAGTTGCATCTCGCAGAAATGCAAAAACGGCTGACTGGCGTGCAAGAGTGGTACAAACGAGCAATTGCAATGCTGGCGGAGGATATCAAGCCGGACACAGTGACAGAAGCCCTCATGGAGGACTACCGGGAAAAATACAGTGATCTCGTCAAAAAGTGTGAGAGGGCAAGAGGATAACAAGCAGAGCAAGCTCCCTAAAAGGGGAGCTTGCTCTTTTGAAAGCCGTGTCATATTCCGTGTCATATTTCACGCGAAAAAAACATATTTTACGGCAAGAGTGTGAAACATTCGGAAAAAAGGTGGCGTTGCAAAACCGCGTAACCATGCGGAAAAATAAGAAAACCGCGCATTCGCGCGGTTTTGCTTTTGGTCTGAGTGGCGGGATTTGAACCCACGGCCTCTACCACCCCAAGGTAGCGCGC
>CAZAWG010000111.1:0-5387 GCA_964488785.1 uncultured Oscillospiraceae bacterium
ACATCGGCATTCTCAGCTTCGCTGGCTGCCTTTGCAGCTTCCTCTTGGGAGATCAGATCGGCAAGGTATTCATCCGCTTCAGCCTTGATGTTCACAATGGCCTGCTCAAAGCCCTCAAGCTCAACAAACGGAATTTCTTCGATCTTTTGGGTGAAGAAGGCATCGAAATCGGTGTAGGCAAGCTCAGAGAACTTATCAGAGGTCGCAATGCTCTCATCATCAAGCGGCAGACGGAGAATGATATGGTAACCATAGGGAGTCTCTACAATGTCGCTGATCTCATTTTCAGCAAGAGCCTTGGTCGCATCCTCAAACTCCTGAACCATTTGGCCTTCGCCGAAATAGTAGCCGCCTGTGTAGGTATTCATACCGGGATCTTCGTTGTATTCGGCAACCAGGGCATCAAAATCTTCGCCGTTCTTTGCCATGGAAAGGATTTCCTGCATCTTGGCATAGACCTCAGCCTTCTGCTCCTCGGTCACCTCAGAGCCATCCTCATTGGTCGGGAACTGGAGCAGGATATGCTTTGCACGCATATAGCCGTTTGCATTGAAATAATCGAGAGCTTCGGTCTTGATCTGCTCATACTTTTCGCCGCCAACACCATATTCTGCGTCATACAGCTTCTGATAGAGGTTGTAGACCACCTCATTGAACATCAAATAGTAAGGCGAGATATAATACTGCTCATCTAAGAGCGTCTGAGGATCTAGGCCTTCCGCACTATACTGAGCGCAAACGTCGTCATACACAGCCGCGATCAGTGTGTCGAACTCTTCCTGCGTCAGGCCAAGACCGGCAGCCTTTGCGGCATTGTATACAAGACCGTTCATTTTGATCGCTTCGCCAAAATACGTATCGAATTCAGCGGCACGCTCCTCGTTGTCCATGAAATCCGAACCATAGTAGCTGGCAAACTGCTTAACATAGTTCATGTAGTAATAGCGATATTCGGAATAGGTGACCTCATAGCCGTCTAAGGTCGTGATGACCTTGGAGTCATTTTCATTCTTAGCGACCTTAGCTTCGATCTGTTCCTTGATCTCATCTAAAGAAAGGAAAGCTCCGTTCTGAAGAGCATCGCCTTCCAAATTGGGATCGTTTTTGTCCTTTAAGTTGCCCGGATTCTTATTGCCACTGCAACCTGCAAGGGAAGCGGCAGCCATCATAGCTGCTAAGAGAAGCGCAAGTGTTTTTTTTGCTTTCATGATCGTGTAGTTCCTTTCAAAAACACATAGAATTTCAGTATTACACTATAATAATACCTTCTCAATATGAAAACTGTGTGAACGCAGCGCATAATTTACAATTTATATATATTTATGCTTTAGTCCTGCGTATAATAAGGAGTATAATAGTAGCACAAGTGTTCTTTTGAGGCTTATAACAGGAGGTGTGTTTATGCCGGAGCTGCAACAGATCCCATTAACTGTCCTAAAAGGCGTGAGTACGGCGCGAAGCAAGCTGTTTCACGAAGCAGGTATAGATACGATATCCGAGCTGTTGCAATTTTATCCCCGTGCCTACGAAAACCGGGGAAGCATCCGGTCGGTGGCAGAAGCCATCGAGGGCGAAACGAATTCCTTTCTGTTGACCATCGATAAGCCGCTTACCGGTACACGTTTGAAAAGTGCCAAAACCGGGCGTGCCCTTTCGGTACAGCACGTCCACGCTTCCGATGAGACAGGCGGTATTCAGCTGACCTTTTTCAATCGTCCCTTTTTGAAGGATACCCTTGTCACCGGACGTACCTTTCGGTTCTATGGGACGGTGGAGCGTTCACCGCGCGGTCTTTTGAGTCTTACCTCCCCCTCCTTCGAATTGTATGCCCCGGAGACGCCCTTGCCGCCGCTCGTCCCGATCTATCCCCTCTCGGCCGGTCTTACGCAGAAGCTGTTATCCTCCCTCATCCAGCAGGCGTTAACACGCTTTCGAGAGGATATCGTTGAAACCTTAGACGAAGAATTGTTACAGCGGCTCGGTTTTCCGGGACGCTATGAAACGCTTTGCGCACTGCATTTCCCGACGGATGAAGCTTCTCTTGCCCTTGCTCGGCGGCGAAGCGCCTTTGAGGAATTATATACCTTCAAAATAAAAACAGCTTCTCTTGGGCAGACCGCACGTGCCGGGCGTGCCTTTCGAGTGCAATATCCGGATATGCGTGCCTTTACAGCAACCCTTCCCTTTACCCTGACCCATGCGCAAAAACGTGCCATTCAGGATATTTTAAAGGACATGACCACCGTTTCTTCGCCGGAAAAGGAGAATGCTGCGCTGTCCTCTTTTACACGTCCGGCCCGACGGCTGGTACAGGGGGACGTTGGCTGCGGCAAGACGATGGTGGCGGCAGGAGCCATCTATGCCGCCGCCCGGGGTGGCTTTCAATCTGCGCTTATGGCGCCCACCGGCATACTGGCACGACAGCATTATGAGGAATTAAGCACGCTGTTAGCCGGCTTTGGCTTGAAAACCGTTCTACTTGTCGGTGGTATGAAGGCGAGCGAAAAGCGGGCGGCGTTAGAGGCATTGGCAAGCGGTGAAGCGGCGTTAGCCGTGGGAACACACGCACTGATCGAAGAAAATGTTGTCTTTCACAGGCTTGCCTTAGTCATCACGGATGAACAGCATCGGTTTGGCGTTTTACAGCGTACCGCCCTTGAGCATAAGACCGTCAATGGACTAAAGCCGCATACGCTGGTCATGTCAGCCACTCCCATTCCGCGCACACTGGCCATGATCTTATACTGTGACTTGGATATCAGCGTGATCGATGAAGTGCCAGTCGGACGAAAGCCGGTCGAAACCATGGCACTGCCGACAAGCAGACGCTTCGGGGTCTATCGGTCGATCGCCGCACAGGTGAGTGCCGGACATCAGGCGTACATCGTCTGTCCGTTAGCCGAGCAGACCGACCTGGAGAATGTGCCGGATGAATGTGCATCGGCAAAGGAATACGAAGCGTCTCTTGCGCAGACACCGCTGGCCGGTGTGCGCACGGCGTATTTACATGGAAAAATGAAGCAAAGTGAAAAGGATGCCATCATGGCGCGCTTTGCCGCACATGAGCTTGATGTGCTTGTCTCTACCACCGTCATCGAGGTGGGCGTAAATGTGCCGAATGCGACCGTCATGCTCGTGGAAAATGCCGAGCGCTTTGGGCTGTCCCAATTACATCAGCTGCGTGGGCGCGTGGGGCGCGGAAAGGATAAGGCATATTGTGTGCTGTTGTCCCCCTTACTCAACAAGGCAGGAAACGGGTCTGCCTTTTCCAGCCGGATGGAGATACTCTGCCGCTCGACAAACGGCTTTGAAATTGCCGAAAAGGATCTGGAATTGCGCGGCCCCGGCGAATTTTTCGGAACCAGACAAAGTGGAGAGCTTACGTTCCGATTTGCCGATATCACCGATATGGAGCTTGTCCGCTTAGCTGACACGGAAGCCGCCAAGGTCATACAGAAAACAAAAAGAGAGGATGATTTCTTTGGTCAATAAATACATTCGCGTATATGGAGCGCGTGCCAACAACTTAAAAAACATCGATGTTTCTATCCCACGCGACAAGATGGTGGTCTTTACCGGGCTTTCCGGCTCCGGAAAATCCTCGCTTGCGTTTGATACCATTTACGCCGAGGGACACCGGCGGTTCGTGGAGTCGCTGTCCTCCTATGCCCGTATGTTTTTGGGACAATTGGATAAGCCGGATGTAGACCGCATCGAGGGCTTGTCCCCGGCTATTTCCATCGACCAGAAAACCACCTCAAAAAATCCGCGCTCGACCGTCGGCACGGTCACGGAAATATACGACTATCTGCGCCTACTGTATGCACGGTGCGGCACACCGCATTGCCCCATTTGCGGAAAAGAGATCGTCAAGCGCACGGTGGACAGCATTTTGGATGAAATATTGCAATTGCCGGAAGGAACAAAGTTTTATATCTTAGCCCCCTTAGTCAAGCAGAAAAAAGGAACCCACGCAAAGCTGCTTGCCGATCTGTTAAAAAGTGGATATGTGCGCGTGCGTGTGGACGGCGGTATCTACAACCTGACCGACAACTTCGATTTAGATAAAAATCTGCGCCACGATATCGATATCGTGGTGGATCGTCTGGCCATGAAGCCGGACATCCGCACGCGTCTTTCCGATTCGGTGGAAAACGCCTGCAAGGCTTCCGGAGGACTTGTGATCGTGGCACTGCACGAGGGCGAGATCGACGGACAGACCGAACGGCTGTTTTCGCAAAATTTTGCGTGTGCGGAGCATGGCGTGAGCCTTGGCGAATTGGAACCGCGTATGTTTTCCTTCAACAGCCCGTTCGGCGCGTGCGCGGAATGCGGAGGCTTGGGCGAAAAATTCGAATTTTCGGAGGATAAGCTGTTCCCGGATAAATCGCTGTCGTTAGCGATGGGAGCTTGCGTGTGCAATGGCTTCAAGTCCATTTCGGCCTCCTCCTGGAGCGGATGCGGTATCGATGAGGCATTAGCGCCCTATGGCTGTGATATCCACACACCGCTCGAAAAAATGAGCGACAAGGCGCGGCATATGCTTTTTTATGGGAACGGCGAAAAGGTCAAATATTCCTATCGCGGCTATGCCTTGAATTTTGCCGGTATCATCACCGACATCAAGCGCCGCTATGAGATGTGCGAAAATCATCCGGATCAGCGCGAATACTATGAGCAGTTCATGGAAACGGTCGAATGCCCAGCCTGCCGCGGCAAGCGTCTGAAAAAAGAGACTTTGGCGGTCACGGTCGGCGGCTTGAACATTGCAGAGGTGTGCGAGCTTGCCGTGAAAAATTCGCTTGAATTTTTCTCTTCTCTGACTCTGGATGCCCAGAACACCGTCATCGCTAAGGATATACTAAAGGAGATACGCGAACGTCTGGGTTTTTTGTGCAGTGTGGGATTAGAATATCTTACGCTTGCGCGCAAGGCCGGAACGCTTTCGGGCGGTGAAAGCCAGCGCATTCGCTTGGCGACCCAGATCGGCTCCTCTCTCATGGGCGTGTTATATATTCTGGATGAACCGAGCATTGGTCTGCATCAGCGCGATAACACAAAGCTCATCGAAACGCTCAAACGCTTGCGCGATCTTGGCAACACACTTATCGTAGTGGAGCATGACGAGGAAACGATGCTGTCCTCGGATTATATCGTAGACATTGGACCCGGTGCCGGCATACACGGCGGTTCGGTGGTCGCCTGCGGCACACCGGAGGAGATCATGAAGAAAAAAGGCACCGCGACCGGCGATTTTCTGTCGGGACGGCGGCGTATCGCTGTGCCTGAAACGCGGCGTGACTGCGGCGGAAAATATCTTTCGGTCTATGGCGCGGCGGAGCATAATTTGAAAAATATCGATGTGCAGATCCCACTCGGCGTGTTTA
>CAZAWG010000112.1:0-5280 GCA_964488785.1 uncultured Oscillospiraceae bacterium
ATGCAGCATATTCTTGTCCGAGAAGGATTTGAATATTGCGGTCTGATTACTTTTGATGGAGGGCCAAAGCTCGCATATGAGTGGGACCGATAAAATCCACCGCAATAAAAATGTCCTTAAGAAGCTTTAGGTTTCTACATGGATAACTTTGAATTTGCGGAGGATAACGCACACGAAATACAAAGGAACGCTTATTGTTGTGAAAGACTGTAACCGTTCGCCAAAGTCCTATAGCGATATGTTTGGCTTTCAACTGCTTCATTCCAACCTGCAACAGCTGTCACATAAACGAACATAAACCGCACCCCAGAAAAGAAGGTGTTTGAGGCTTGTGAGGATGCTATGCAGGAAATTTCCAACATTCTGCGTATTATCATCAATGCTATGTAAGGAACGGGCATCTTTATCACTGCTGACCACGGTTTCCTCTACACATACAGCCCTTTGAGTGAATCCGATAAAGTAGGAAAAAGTGCCGTTAGCGGTGAGATTTATGAAGTTGGCAGACGATATGCAATCACAGCTCCCTCCACCACGGCTGATTATCTTATACCTGTACAGCTTGATGGTGAGATCGGCGGCACTCCCGTTAAGGGATATACACCGTAGGATTCCACCCATATCAAAATTTCCGGTGGTGGCGAGAACTATGTGCATGGCGGCATGAGTTTGCAGGAGCTTGCTGAACCTGGTGTGGAAGATGTGGTTTATAAGGCTTTGGGTGTAGAATAACGAGGAAAGGAGGCTTCCATTATTGAATGGCCGTCAGCCCTCGCAGTAAAAGATACCATCCTTATAATAAGCCCATGGTCCTGCCTCATGCAGTCTGACCGGCTCCTCGCTCTCGACCGTACACGGAGACAAAAACTTGTCGGTACGCCCGATCACAGCAAAGTCATTGCGTATCGGCGTAAAGGTGTAGAAGCGGTATTCGTTCCGGTCGGACAGCTTGAGTGGGAGTCGTTCCTCCTTATTGATCACGAAAAACTCTTTTGTGATATGCTCATATACCGCATAGTCCGTTTTGGGTGGGTCAGGCAGATCAAAAATATCTGACGGTGAAATATCCCCATATACTGCGCTGTCTTCCGCATTCAAATTGAATACGGCTAACACACCGGAATGCCCAATGCGATTCTGTAGCTTGAACACGCGCAGGCTTGTCTCCGGGTCATTGACTAAGCAGTCGTAGGTCGGGACCCCCGGACGGTCACAGCGTAACAGTCTTCCGTCCTCATAGCACAGCGGCATGAGTATATCGCGCCTGCTTCGGTGGAGCATATCGCTGATATAGACAGGTCCGCCGCTGATGGCACGTAAGAGGCTGTTTTTGTGTGCCTGACCATCGTCTGTCCACCACATATCCCAGTCGCTGATATACAGTGCCCCCTGCGCAAGGCTCATGAAGGAGCATTGCAGAATGTGTTTAGTAAACCAGGCGGCATTCTCCGGCTGGAAATCGTCCGAACAGCGTGAGACAGCGCTGTCTGGTCTGTTCCAGATGTTCTCGCTTGCGCAGCCCATACAGTTGATCATACGGTTATCGAAATGCTTTTGTGTCGATTCCTCCAGGGCGGTATGCATAGCGCGAGCAGCCTCACCGATCGGGCGGGTATGCTGATAGAAACGGCGGAAAATGCTCTGGTTATCCACCTTAACAAAGTCCGCGCCGCTTTCCTCCAAAAAGGTATGAAAAGCATCAAAAAAGAGTGAAAAGCTCTCGTAGTCAGGCGCAGGAATAAAGCGCCCGTCCGGTGTTTGGTACAAATGCTCACGGAAGCGCTCAAACAGAGGGCTTTCCGGGTCAATACCGAACCAGTACCCGGTGGTTGGGTGCCATATGCCCACCCAACTTAGATATTCCTTCAGGGCTTCGACCGTTTTTGCCAAGCCTCCGGGAAAACGCTCCGGGTCGGCTTCGAACGAAGCAAGTGGTGAGGAATGCATGAGCTTGAACATTTCCGCACGCGTGGCATAGCTCTCCCGGCGAAAGCGCGGAACATCTGCCCACATATCGTCTACGATCGCCCAACGCACGGGAATGTTCTTTTCCTTGAATTCGCGGCATTTTTCAAGTAATCCATCGTGGTTGACACGGATGTTGAAGGCATCCCAGCTGCACCAGCCGAGATATTCGAACATTTCGGGCAGGCTTCGCTCCTCGCGCAGCTTGATCGGCGTGTCTAATGCTTCGATGACCCTTTTGTACATAGTTTTCAGGGCGGTAAACGGGTCGTTGGTAAACGTATAGGCAAAGGCAGGTGCATCGCAGCTTTGCAGTCCATCGCATTGGGACAGAAGCCGTGCGCAGAGTGTCTGCTCTGCGGCATCGTAGAATAGAACGCACCGATAGGCTTCGGACACGATCGGCAGGATCACCAGATAGCTGTCTTCATAGCGTGCGATGAGCCATTGCGTTTCGTCCGGCACATTCGCGAAGCTCACGCCGAAGCGCGGCTGACACCAGAATTCCGATACGCGCCAAATCGAGCATATGCCAAGCGGCGCATCAAGGCTTTTCAAATAAATGTGCGCACCATCCATGGGGGAAAGGGGCATACCGGCGTCACCACGAATGCCAACAAGTCCGCCGTCATCGTATGCTGTTTCGTAGACCTCGGCCGGACAGGAGGCGCCGCTTTCGCCAAAAAGTCGGGCATGAAATTGAAGCATAATAATCTCCTTTCGGACAATCGGGAATAATGTCAAAAGGCTCCCGGAAATTCGAAAGGCATTTCCAATTTCCGGGAGCTTTTGCGTGTTGTTCGTTGACGGGTCATTCTACAGGGAGCAGTCTCTATCCTTTTTCCAAAATTCAGGAAAAGGCAGGACAGCGCAGCAAGAGAAAATCACCACTTTGCCTCTGCACTGTGATACGGAAGTCCGATAAAGGGCACCTGCTTGAAATCTTCGACGTTTGTGCGGATGATATAGTCGATGTAGGTCATCACATATCTTGCCGTGAGCATATAGCCCATGGGATTCATGTGTCCCGAAAGATAGTATTTTGAGCGGAATTCCTCATCGTAGACAGGCGCATACTTGAAAAGATCGATCACATAGGTGAATTCATATTTTTCCGCAAACCCCATCAATAAGGTCTGTATCTGCGCCGCTTTTTCATCGTTTCTTCCTCTGGGCGGGGTCATAAGGAAAACGCGAGCTTTGGGCTGAAGGGTCTTGATTTTTTGGATAATTGTTTCATATTCTCCGGAAAAGGTGAGCTTTTCGGCGCTGTAATCCTCTTTTTCGCAGTCTCCGACTTCCCCGACCGGCTGCGCACTGTTAAATACATCGTTCACACCTAATGCGATGATGTATGCCTGGCATATATTTTCCGGCTCTTGAAAGCCGCAGGCCTTGCCAAAGGAAGCATTAAATTCCCTTGCGGTCATACCACCACGGGAAAAATTAAATACCTTGCAGCCTGCTTCTCTTGCCATATACTGACCCCAGGAGTATTCATACATATCGTGGTAATTATAATTTCCGTTTGCGGCGGTGGATTGAAATTCACCGGAGGAAAGACTGTCTCCAATGCATCCGATCGTGCGGAAGATTCCGGTAAAGCCACCGTTGGTAACAAGCGTATCCAATGGGTTTATATCCGGCGTAAGGCTTTGCTTTGTATTCATGGCACACCATCCTTTTTGGTTCCCTGTTTTGTCGATTTTCCTCGACCATTAAGCATTGTATCACAAAGAACACAGGTTGTCAAGCGTTTTACGACCAAATAGAGTATAAGACTCCTAAAAAGTTACTACAACGGAGGCCGCCACTGCCAACAGTACCGACAGAACCGTGCGGCGATTCAGCTTTTCGCCCATACATAAACCAAACAACGCCGAAAATACCATCGTACAGCCGGTCGTGAGCGGATATTGAACGGAAGCCGGAAGCCCATGCCCCAAGGCGATGAGCAATAACAGATTTCCGGCACCGGAGCCAACGCCATAGCCGACAGAGGCCGCAAGAGCTTTGTCGGGCTTCTGCAAAAGCTTGCCTCCCTCGCGCTTTTGGAGAAGCAAAACACTGATACCGCTGATAAACAGCGTAATGAGCGCAGAGCCTAAAAACAGTGAGCCGTTGTCTAAGCCGTATTCGCTTGCTTCGTTGATTTTGGCGAATACACCGGAAAAGCCGTTCATGACAAATACACCTAAGCAGTAAAGCAAGCCCTTAGCACTGCTTTTCTTCCCACCCGGCGTCATGCCTGCGAGCATGGCGGCAAGAACGAGGATACAGCAGAGCGCTTTGCCGAGCGTAAATGGCTCTGCGTAAAAGGCGATCCCCGTCACAAACGGAAGCATCATGCCGCCAAGCATCATAAAGACCGAATACAGCGCCATATTGGTCACAGCAAAAGCCTTAGCGCTGAAATAGACGGTTCCCAAACCGACTGCTGCATAGCCGAGAGCGTATAATAAACCGACCGGTTGAAAGGAATAATCAAATCCATACAGAATAAACGATATGGGCACACGCATAAAGGTGGATAAAAAGCTGAATAATAGTGCGGAGCGTAACAACGAGCCCTCCGAGCGCGTATACATCTGTTGGAAAATGAACATTCCACCAAACAGTGCCGAGGCAAAGATCAAAAGCAAATAGTCCATTGCACATTTCTCTCCTTCATTTTGTTTTTTTCATTATAGCACAGATAAAGTGGAAAGTACATAGATTTTTTTCAGTGTTTATGTAGTATTTCCGGATTATACTTGCTTTTTTGAAAAAAACGCGGTATACTTATAGGAGAAAAAAGGATTTCAGAGTCAAAGTCCGGTTTATGGTACATATGTTCTGATACAATACAATTGCACAAAGGGAAATTTACTTTGTGTGAAAGGATGTATGGAACATGAAACGGATTTCTAAATTTATTGCCTTTGCAGGTCTTTGTCTGACTGTAGGTGCAGCCGGCGGTGCCGATACAAATCCGCTTGCACAAAGTGTGCTGTATATGCTCGCAGGAATGGTGCTTTTGTTGCTTTCAGAATATCTGTATACCCTGCGTGTGAGGGGAGTGCGCAAAGCATGGTTTCGCTTTCAAAAAAACGTGCGGCGTGCGATAGCACAAAAGCGTCCAGTGCCGCAGAAACGTATCGGAAGCTCGGCTCTTTCGGGTGCGCTTGCTTCACCGGTGCTTGAAAGGGCAGACAGTTGATCCTGCTAACTTTTGGGAGGTGCTGTTTTCTTGAAAATTGCTTCAAAAAGTACGCAAGCTTACTCCGCGTGGGTCGGCATTGTAGCCGCCGGGATAGCGGCTTATCTTTCGGCGGT
>CAZAWG010000113.1:0-5272 GCA_964488785.1 uncultured Oscillospiraceae bacterium
ATCCCGAACGATTCACATAAAGAGGTCGTCATCAAAGCCTTGGAGGCCGGTAAAAACGTCATCTCCGAAAAGCCGGTCGCTATGAATTTACAGGAACTTGACGATATGATCGCCGCCGCCAATAAGAGCGGTAAGGTGTTCTCTGTCCATCAGAATCGCCGCTTCGATGTCGATTTTCTGGCTATGAAGCATTTGAAGGAAACGGGTGAGCTGGGCGAATTCATAAGCATCGAATCCCGTATCCATGGTTCGCGCGGTATCCCCAGCGACTGGCGCGGCGAAAAGGAGCATGGCGGCGGTATGGTGCTCGACTGGGGCGTCCATCTGATCGACCAGATCCTCCAGATTTTCGATGAAAAGATCGAGAGCATCTATTGTACCTTCGACCACATCACCAACAAGGAAGTGGACGATGGCTTTAAGCTCACCATCACCTTCGAGGGCGGCAAAACGGCCTTTGTCGAGGTGGGTACCTATAACTTTATCGCAATGCCGCGCTTCTATCTGCGCGCCGAAAAGGGCTCTGCCATGATCACCGATTGGCGCGAAAACTGCAAGGTCGTCAAGTGCAAGGCCTGGCACGAGAGCGAGGTCATTCCGGTGCAGACCGCTGCCGGTCTTACCAAAACTATGGCTCCGCGTGACAGCATTACCGTTGATGAATATGAGCTTGAAAAGCCGGCCAGCGACGTGCATGATTACTATCGCAATTTCTGCGCCGCTATCGATGGAAAAGCGACCCAGCTCGTCACCCATGCGCAGATGCGCCGCGTGATGAAGGTCATGGAGGCGTGCTTTGCTTCGGATGCTGCCGGTCAGGTGGTTCCGTTTGTCGAGGACTAAGCGTTACCCATAAATAACAGTTATAAATGAGAAGATCCCTTCATACACTGCATTGCAGTCTTGTATGGAGGGATTTTTTTGAAACGAACGCGTACCGCGCTTGCCAAACGAAATGCCGTGTTTTCGGTGTGTAACCGCGCTTTGTCGGCACTTTGCGGCTTTGCCTGCCGCAGTGTGTTTATTAAGACTCTCGGCAAAGAATATCTGGGAGCAGGCGGTATGTTCGGCAATATTTTTTCCTTTGTGTCCTTTGTCGAGCTGGGCTTTGGCGCGGCGATCAGCCAATCTTTATACGCGCCGCTTGCCGAGGGCGATCAGCCACGCCTTGCCGGTATCCTTTCGTACTATGCCAAGATCTATCGGCGTATGGCGTGGGTCACGGCAGCACTATGCGTAGCACTGCTGCCACTATTACCGCAGTTTTTTCCGGATATCGTGAAAATTCCGGAATACCGCGCTGTTTTTGCGCTGTTTGCTTTTCATGAGCTGCTGTCGTATTATTTCGCTCCCAAACGTGCGCTTGTGCTTGCAGACCAACGGATGTATGCCGTCATGGCGGTGCGAAATGTCACTACTGTCCTTGCCGGTATCGCACAGATCGTGCTTTTGCACCTTACCCACAGCTATCTTGTTTATATTTTTCTGCGCATCCTCTTTTTGAGTATCGATGGCTTTGCCGTCAATGCCTACGCCGACCGTGTGTACCCCTATTTGCACTCTCTTCGAAAAACCAGACTCTCCGGGTCGTATAAGCGTTCCGTTTGGAATAGCACACGGGCTTTGATGCTGCACCGCGTGGGCAGTATCGCCCATTCCTCTACCGATTCCATCCTCATTTCAGCCCATATGGGGCTTGCACACATGGGAGCGTACTCGAACTATGCCTTAGTCATCAGCTCTCTTGGTAGCTTTGTGGCCCTTGCCGTGGGGGCGGCTTCGGCAGGAATTGGAAATCTGGGCGCGACTGCCTCCAAAGAAAAAAGCCTTCGCGTTCTGCGAAAGCTCTGCTTTTTCAATTTTGTCATGCTCACCAATGTAACAGTGCTGCTTGCCGGTCTGATAGACCCCTTTATCACTCTTTGGCTTGGGGAAGGGCATACCCTTGGTGCTGTCGAGACTTCATTCATCCTTGCCGGCTTTTATATGTCGTATATCCGTGACCCTGTGCAGATCTATCTGCACAGCTATGGTGTGTTCCGTGCAACAGGGATATTGTACCTTGTGCGCGGTATTAGCAATCTTGTGCTGTCCTATGTGCTTGTGGGACGCTTTGGTGCAGTGGGTGCCTTTGCCGGAACGCTTGCTTCAACGGTTTTGACTGCTTTTATCGGCGAAGTGCCATTGCTTTTCCACGCTGTGTTTAAGCAAAAGGGATATCGCTTCATGCGTGAATATTATACCTATCCGCTCGTTGCCTTTGTGGTGTGCGGAGCGAGTCGGTATGTCTGTCAAAACGTATGCGCCAGCCCAACGACGATCGCCGGAATGCTTCCGAATGCTCTTGTCAGTCTTTTGGTGTGCAACGCGAGCCTTGCCTTGCTCTATGCGCGAACCGACCGGTTCCGGGCGCTTTGGCAGACCCTTCGGCCACATTAAATAAGGGACAGCAAATCTTGTGCTGCCCCTTGACAATCTTATCGTTCCTTGCGAAACTGCTCCTTGTATAATGCCGCATATGTTCCGTCTAACTCCATCAGCTGCTCATGTGTGCCAAGCTCCGCGATTTTCCCCTCGGATACCACCGCAATGCGGTCAGCATCGCGAATGGTGGACAGCCGGTGCGCCACGACCAGCGTGGTGCGTCCACGGCTCAATTCGTCGAGTGCCCGTTGAATCAGAACCTCGGTCGCATTGTCTAAGGCACTGGTCGCTTCGTCTAAGATCAAGATCGGTGGGTTCTTCAAAAATACACGTGCAATGCTGAGTCTTTGCTTCTGTCCGCCCGACAGGCGCACACCGCGCTCACCGATGATGGTGTCGTAGCCGTTTTCCATGGTCAAAATGTAGTCGTGGAGGTTCGCGCGTTTGGCGGCTTGGATGACTTCTTCCTCGGTGGCATCCAAACGTCCGTATAAAATGTTGTCCCTTATGCTGGCATTGAACAGATAGATATCCTGTTGGACAATGCCGATCTGGCTGCGCAGACCTTCTAATGTGATGTCGCGGATATCCGTGCCATCGATGGTGATGCTTCCGGAGAAAATATCATAAAAGCGCGGTATCAAATGACAGATCGTGGTCTTGCCGCCACCGGAGGGACCCACGAGCGCAAACGTTTCGCCGGGCGCAACCGCAAAGCCGACATTGTGTAATACCTCGGCTCCCTCGCCATACCGACAGCTGACGTTATCAAACACAATGTGCCCGGTCACCTTGTCAAGCGCACGTGCGCTTTCGCGGTCGGCTTCGCCGGGCATATCCATGATCTCTATAAAGCGTTCGAACCCGGCAACGCCGTCCTGATATTGCTGCATGAAATTGATCAGGGTCGTGACAGGAGCTAAAAAGAGGTTTAAGGACACGACAAACGCCGAATAATCGGCAAAATCAATGCGTCCGGCGTATAAGAACAGCCCACCGGCTATGAGTACAGCAACATTGAAAACGTTGGATAAAAACGAGGTGGTCGAGTGGAATTGCCCCATCGCCTTGTAGGCCTTGGTGCGTGCCGAAACGAAATCACCATTGCTGGCGGCAAATTTTTCCTTTTCAAGTTCTGCATTGGTGAAGGCCTTGGTCACACGAATGCCGGACAGGCTGCTTTCAAGAGAAGCATTGATGGCGGCAACCGCCTGGTTGGCTTCCTTAAAGGCGGCACGCATACGGAGCCGCAAACGCATGGCAACCACCAGCATGAGCGGTACGCATAAAAAGACGATGAGCGTGAGCCAGATGTCGATGGTCGCAAGATACCCAAAGGACACAAGCACCGTGATCCCGGTCACAATGACGTTTTCCGGCCCATGGTGTGCCAGCTCGCTGATGTTCATCAGGTCGTTGGTCATGCGGCTCATGAGCTTGCCTGTCTCATGGGAATCGAAAAAGGAAAAGGGGAGCGTTTGAAGCTTTGCAAACAGGTCACGCCGCATATCCGCCTGCATACGTACACCCATGACGTGGCCCTGATACTGCACAAAATAATCGAGCATACGCCGAATAAAATATAAAAGCAGCAGCCCACACCCGGCGACAACGATCAGCCCGAGCGCCTTATTGGGAATAAGGGTATTAAGCATATAGCGCGTTAAAATGGGATAGATCACGCCAATGAGGGAGGCAAGAAGGGAGGCGGCCATGTCTGCGAAAAACAGAGCGCGATGTGGGGCGTAGTAGTGGATGAATCGTTTGATCATGATGCTTCTCCGTATCGTTAGGATAAATCGTTAAGAATATTATACACGAATCCGGCTGAAAAAGCAAGAGTCACTGCAAAAAAACAGTGACTCTTATCCTATTTCATCAAATCAGCCAGCGTGATCCCATCAAAATATTCCTTTGTCAGCGCATGAAAGCCTTTCCACATAGCTAATGTCGGACAAATCTCTGTACGTTCACAGGGCGAAGTACATTCGCCGAGACAGGCAACCGGTGCAAGGTCGTTTCCCTCCGTTAGTCGCAGTATGTCTCCGACCACGATGTTCTCCGGTGCTTTGCATAACCGATAACCGCCGCCCTTGCCGTGAAGCCCTTCCAGGTAGCCGGCCTCGGATAACAGCGGCAGGATGCGTTCTAAATATTTGAGCGAGATGCCTTGCCTTGCGGCGGCCGTTTTCATGGGAAGGTAGCCTTCATCCGCATGAAGAGCTAAATCGATGAGAATGCGAAGGGCATAGCGCCCGCGTGTCGAGATCATGAGCAGAACCCTTATTCGGCAAATAACGCCGTGGAAAGGTAACGATCTCCCGTGTCCGGCAAAAGAACAACAATGTTCTTTCCCTCGTTTTCGGGACGCTTTGCAAGCTGTACCGCCGCCTCGACCGCAGCCCCAGAGGAAATACCCACCAAAACGCCTTCCTTTTTGCCAATGAGACGTCCCATTTCAAACGCCGCTTCGTTTTCGATCGTGAGGATCTCATCGTAAATGCCTGTGTTCAATACCTCCGGCACAAATCCGGCTCCAATGCCCTGTAATTTGTGCGGACCGGCTTTTCCGCCGGAAAGCACAGGGGAGGAGGCAGGCTCTACGGCTACGACCTTGATGCTTGGATTTTTTTCCTTTAAGTATTCGCCAACGCCCGTGATGGTGCCGCCGGTGCCGACACCGGCAACAAAGATATCCACCTTACCATCGGTATCTTCGTAAATTTCCGGACCGGTGGAAGCACGGTGTGCAGCCGGGTTTGCCGGGTTGACGAACTGTCCGGCGATGATGCTGTTGGGAATGGTGTCAGCCAGCTCGTTTGCCTTTGCGATGGCACCCGACATTCCC
>CAZAWG010000114.1:0-5267 GCA_964488785.1 uncultured Oscillospiraceae bacterium
ACCAATGGTGTAGGTGTCGGTCGTTTGGTTATCTGCATTTTCTTCCGGTGTCTGGGAATCGTTCGCAGTGGGGTTCGGAGCGGCCGACGGATTATTCACTGACGTGTTATCGCCGCAGGAAGTGAGCATAAGAAGGGCTGCACAAACAAGTGTGAGCGCAAGGGTCAGAGTTATACGCTTTTTCATGATTTTTTCCTCCAGAATTCGGGTTTGAATAGAAATATTTATATCCGACAGTGCCACGCGTAAGCACTGCTTGATATCGGGTTTCAGAGCAATAAAAAAAGTCCCTTACGCGATATATATCGCGCAGGGACGAGCTTTTCGTGTTACCACTCTGCTTTGCTGTGACCTTGCAGACACAGCCTCATGGAGCCAAAACCGCACAAGCTGTCAGGGGGGGCTTTCACACCTTAAGCCTTCGACGGTCGAACTGCTCCCGATATAACGGTCGTACCCGGCGGCGCTTACTTGCAGGATCGACACGCGACCCGGTTGGGCACCACAGCTTGCAAAACGAACTTCCGGCTTTTACTTGCCGCTGTCTCGCACCATACGACAGCTCTCTGGAGACGTTGAAAACCGTACTCTTTTCTGCTCAAACGCTTTTTCTTTGTTATCAGAAAGTGCATTGCTTTTCTTTGATGGTAGTTATTTTAGCACGTCTTTTTTTGTTTGTCAAGAGGATTTTTCAGATTTAACAATTTTGTCACAACTCCGTTTTTTGGTTCTTTTGAGAGGAAGTCAAGGCGTTTTTTTGAAAAAAGAGAATAATTCGTCACGTCAAAATGTCGTTTTGTCACAAACATATTGATTTTTTCAACAGGTGCGGTATAATAATTCCGTAAGCAACAGAAAGTGGGGCAAATATTATGAGTAAGGAAAAGTATCTTGAATTTCTTTCCAATCGAAAAGAGTATGTTCTGAGCATAGACAGTATTGCGTATGTTTTGGCCAACAGTAATAAGACCAAGATCATTACACACGCCGGTGATGTCTATGAAACACGTCGAACGCTGCATGAGATCGAAGCGCTTTTGGGGGATGGCTTTATCAAGGTACGCCGCAATTGCAGTGTTGCACTTACGGAGATTGCTTCGGTGACCGATCACATCCACTTAAAAAACGGTGAAACGTTAAAGTATACCACTCGTCAGAAGGTGCGCATTCTGGAGGAGCTGCGTGCGAAGCTGGAAGCACCGGAGCTTCCGGAACAGGCAGAGCTTAAAAAGCATTATGCCGTTTTTGACCATATGCCGCTTGCCTTTGCGGACATAGAGGTGCTGAAAAAGCCTAATGCAAAGGAAACACATTTTGCGTTCTGCTATAAGAATCAGAAATACGATGAGGTTGATGAGCGTTGCACATATTCCGAATGGGTGAAGGCCTGCGAAGAGGTGGCAAGCGGCGTCAGAGAACAGGCTTTGGTGGAATTGGAGAGCCACCGGAAAGCGCTGTTGTTCCCCACCTTTAAGGGGCATTGTGGATGTGTTTTGCTTCCGGAGGAGGCATAATATTCCAAAGCCCATACAGAAAGCTCCGAGCCAAGCAAGCAGCTTGGTTCGGAGCTTTCGTGCTTTTATTCGCTTTTACCATCCAAAGGAACGCTTCAAAGCCTTGTTGAAATATTCGCACGCCGGCTGAAGCTCGATGCCGCAGCCGAGCGATTCATCGGCATAGTATAAGAAGTCCTGCAAGCCCTGTATCTCGCCATGAACGACCAATGTGTCGATGTGATTGGGAACGCATTCGACCGGACAGGCTTTTGTGACAATGCCGGTCTTACATACGTGCGGACAAACAGACCATGGTAATACATGAGAATAGGTGTTGGTGCGGATTCTCCAGGCAGGGGCACTAACGCTGATATAATCCTCTTTCGTGATTGAGCCATGACCGGAAAGGTAAAGCATATTATTCGCAATTTCCCAGGATATTTTCTGAAGGAGATATCCCTGATTGATGCTGTTGGCCGGCAGACTGCTCATACATTGAATACACTGCTCGTTTGCCGCACGCAGGGGATTCACCTTCGTTGGATCATTCTTCTTCAATTCGCTAAAGAAGCTGCTACGCATAAAGCATTTCGCCTTTCTTTTCGAAATTTTGCTTCTGTCAAAAGAACCCAAAAGCAGCCGGTGCCAAGGGCATAAGCACCTTCAGACACCGGAAACCGCGCCTTTTGAAAAGACGCGGTTTCTACAAGCTTATAGTAAGAAAATATACGAAAAACACATAATGCGCGTCGGAGCAGTGCTTCGCCGGCGTCCCCGTGCTTAGAGAGCCATGATCTTGGCGATGTCGTAGGTGCGCTGCATTCCGTCATGAATTTCCTTGGCGTGTGCAAGCATTTTCTCGCGTAAAGCGGGCTCGATGCCGGCAATCTCTTCCTCCGATGCCTTGCCCTTGACAATGCGGTCAAGCTCAAAGGCGTATTCCATCTCTGTCTCACATACCTTGCCGCTGTTGTAGCAAACCACTAAATTGTACTTGCCCTCTAACAGAAGATCTACCGCTCTGTCGCCCATCTCGGTTGCGATTACACGGTCTACACAGGTCGGACAGCCGCCGCGCTGAACGTGTGCAAGACGTGCAAAACGAGTTTCAATACCCGTACCGGCTTCGATCTCTTTCGCCAGCTCTTCTGTGTGCGTCGCTCCTAAGCCCTCTGAAGCAATGACGATAAACTGACGCTTGCCACCGGCCGATAACGTTTTGATGCGCTCGATCAGCTCCGCCTTGTCAAACG
Organism: uncultured Oscillospiraceae bacterium; assembly: GCA_964488785.1. Taxonomy (GTDB): domain Bacteria; phylum Bacillota; class Clostridia; order Oscillospirales; family CAG-382; genus UMGS882. The sequence goes on from CAZAWG010000114.1 coordinate 2,750, forward strand.
GGATCTCGCGAATGGCGATACCCACTGCACCCACAGCAATGCCGCAGTCTAAAGCAATGTAGCCTGCATTGCGCCCCATGACCTCGACCACGTTGCAGCGTGCATGAGATTCGCAGGTGTCACGTAAACGGTCAACCATCTCAATGACCGTATTCTTTGCCGTGTCGTAGCCGACCGTGTATTCCGAAGCCGAAATGTCGTTGTCGATTGTGCCCGGAATACCAATGCACGGAATGCCTAAACGGGATAGATCGGTCGCGCCGCGGAAGGTTCCGTCGCCGCCAATGGTCACAATGCCGTCAATGCCGTTCTTCTTGCAGTTTTCTACTGCAAGAGCTAAGCCTTCCTGGGTCTTGAACTTGTCGCAACGGTCCGAATACAGCATTGTGCCGCCATGATTGATGATGTTGGATACATCACGCGGGGTGAAGAGCTTCATATCGTTTTCCAACAGCCCCTTGTAGCCGCAGTAAATACCCATAACCTCAATGCCTTTATAGGAAGCGCTTCTGACGACCGCGCGGATCGCCGCATTCATGCCGGGCGCATCGCCGCCGGAGGTCAGTACACCGATTCTCTTAAATGTCTTTCCCATGATCTTCATGTCCTTTCTTTGTTTACAAGTCCCTGTTTGTCATTTGTCAAAGAATTGACAAAGTTCGGATTGCTCTTTTTAAACCAACATATATTGTAACACAGCCTATATCAATTTGGGTGAAAAATGAATTGCAGACTGTAACTTTTTTGTAAACACGTTTACTCTTTATCTGTGTTTTCAAGCATCTGCATGAGTTCTCCCTCTCCAATGACCGGAACGCCTAATTTCTCGGCTTTGGCAAGCTTGCTTCCTGCATCGCTTCCGCATAATAAATAGCTCGTTTTGGAAGAAACCGAAGAGGAGACTTTTCCTCCATGCGATACGATGAGTGCCGCCGCCTCATCACGCTTTAAGCCGGAAAGTGTACCCGTGATGACAAAGGTCAGCCCCTCAAGCGCATTCCCACGCACCTCGCGGATCACACTTGTACGCACCCCGGCTTCTGTCAGGCGTTCACACAAATGAAGCGAACCCGGTCGGCTGAAATAATCCGCCAGACTTTCAGCGATCACCTCGCCCACGTCCGGCACCTCTGTCAACACCTCCGGTGTTTTTGCCGCTTCGATCAAGCCCTCTAACGTCTCAAACCGTTCGGCTAATGCCGCTGCCGTCTGCTTGCCCACATGGCGAACACCCAGAGCATATAGCAGTCGTGCCAAGCCGCGCTCCTTGGAAGATGCAATGCTCGCCACCAGATTCTCCGCCGATTTTTTGCCCATACGTTCCAAGGGCTCTAACTGCTCCGGACGAAGCTCATACAGATCAGCGGCGCTGTGAAGCAGCCCCGATCCGATCAAAAGCGCGATCAGTGCTTCGCCACAGCCATCGATATCCATGGCATCGCGCGAAACATAATGCTCCAACGAACGTGCAAGCTGTGCCGGGCATTCGGCATTCACACATCGCGCCGCCACCTCGCCCGTCTCACGCACCACTGCTTCTCCACAGCTCGGACACACCTCCGGCATTTCAAAGGGGCGTGTATCTGCCGGTCTGTCCTCCGGCGCCACCTTTTCCACCTCCGGAATGATATCGCCTGCCTTGTGGACATAAACCATATCGCCCTCGCGGATATCCTTGCCGGTGATATAATCGATGTTGTGTAGGGTCGCACGGCTGACCGTGCTTCCGGCAAGCTTGACCGGCTCCAGATGGGCAAACGGTGTCAAGACCCCGGTGCGCCCTACTGCGACCTCAATACGAAGCAGTCTTGTTTTTTTCTCATCCGGGGGATATTTGAAGGCGGCCGCCCATTTGGGTGCATGCGGCAATTCGCCGACCGTCTCCCGGTCCGCGAAGCTGTCTAACTTGACCACCGCGCCATCGATATCAAAGGCAAGCGAAGCACGCTCTGTGCCAAAGCGTTCGATCTCGGTGCAGATAGCGTCAAAATCTGTGAAGGTCCGGTAGGAGGGCGACACGGCAAAGCCTTGCTTTTTCAGATAGTCAAGGCTTTCCGCATGAGAGGAAAATGCCGGCGCTCCTTCCGCACTCTGGATATTGAAGGCAAAAATAGCAAGTCCACGCGATGCCGCAATGCGGCTGTCCAATTGTCGCACCGAGCCGGCCGCCGCATTGCGCGGATTGGCAAACGGCGTTTCGCCATTCTCATCCCGCTTGCGATTCAGCTCCGCAAACGTGCTTTTGGGCATATAGACCTCGCCGCGCACGCACAGATACGGCACCTTTTCCGATAACACCAACGGAATGCCGCGCACCATGCGCAGGTTTTGCGTGATATCCTCGCCGACGGATCCATCCCCGCGTGTTGCACCACGCACAAAAACGCCGTCACGGTATTCCAATGCGACCGACAGACCATCGATCTTGTATTCGACAACATACTCCGCTTTTCGGCCAAGTGCTTCGTTGGTTTTGGAAAGATAGCCCTTTAGCTCCTCATAGGAAAACACATCGTTC
>CAZAWG010000115.1:0-5248 GCA_964488785.1 uncultured Oscillospiraceae bacterium
GGTGATAAAGCCGCGATTTAAGGCTTTTGCCATCATGATGCCCCATTTGCACCAGTCCTTATCGTAGTTTTCATACAAACGCGGACCGCCCTCGGTGAAGTGGAAGCGGATATCGGGATATTCGTTTCGGATGATATCGGTGGTCTCGATGCTGGCATCGTAATAATGGAATGCCACGCTTCCGCAGGCTTTCATCAATTCCGGATATTCTCTTAGACACCACAAAATTTTGTAGTAGGCTTCGAAATTGTGGTCATGCATCCAGATCTCGGTATCCTTGCCGGCTTCATCTAATTTTTTACGTAATTCCAAAATGAATTTTGCTTCGGTCTCCGGGTGCCATTTGCACGCCGGGTAACGACCGCCCTGATCGGTCTCCGGCTCGTTTTGAGGCGTGACGGCGGAAATATGGATACCTTCGTTGTCGTAGGCTTCCAAGAACTTCAGAAAATAGCGGGTATAGCATTCGATATACTTATCACGCATATAGCCACCGCACATGGAATCTCCGGTTTTCATCCAGCCGGGCGGGCTCCAGGGAGATGCAAACAGCGAAAGTTCCTTGAGCTTTAAGACCTCCTTGATCATGGGAATGATATAGCTCTTATCGCGTTCGATGGAGAAATGCTCTAATGCCATATCGTCCTTGACCTCATCATAGGAATACAGCTCAGCCGAATAATCACAGGAGCCGACTGTGACACGACCGACGGAGAGGTCAAGCCCTTCAGATGTATAAATATCCTTTAAAAAAGCCTGTCGTTTATCCTCCGGCAGCTCGTTTAACATATAGCAGGAAGCACCCGTGAGCGCCACACCAAAGCCCTGGAAGCGCTCCTTATTGGCGTTTTCACTGACCTTGATGGTGAGTGCGCCATGTGTTTGGACATCTGTCGGAAAAACGGTGCTTTTGCGCATCGGATTGCCGGCGATGGTGGTATATTGTACGACCTTCATGAAGAAAAACACTCCTTTTATTTATGATTTCATCAGCATTATAGCAAGCTTTTACGGGTATGTCAAGAAAAAACCGTTCAAGCTATTGTATTTTTCGGTCAAATCGTGTATAATGGCAAAGAAGGATAAAGGGGGGACTCCAAAAATGCGTACCATACCGCTTGAAGAAGTGACCGGCTACGATATCCATCTTTCCGGCATTGTCTGCTTTCATCAGCTATGGACAAGCAAGCATCATAGCTTTTCCTATTTAGATAGCCCTCGTCCTACCTCGGGGCTTATTTACATTGACCATGGTCACGCCCACTATCGCACGCCGGAGGGAAACGAGATAAATGCCGGTCGCGGCGATATTCTCTATCTGCCGCAGGGAAGTCGTTATTTTGTACAATTCGTTCCCGTCGGAAGCACGATCGTTCCTTTTGAATTTTGAGCTGTCTTATCACGGAGAACCGTTTTGCTTTTCGAACAAGTTAGCCCTCATCACCCATGATACCGAGCAAGGATATTATGAGCGCTTTTGCGCTCTCTGCTTCAAATATATCGGCTCCACCGACCGGTTAGCGATCAAGGCAATGCTTTTTGAATTGATCTCGCTTCTTTCCTTAAGTCAAGCGAACACGGAGCATCCCTCCGACATTCACGTGGCACTATCCTATATAAACAATCATTTGAATGCGCCTCTCAGCATTACCGAGCTTGCCAAAATGTGCGCCATGAGCGAAAGCACCTTTCGCCGTGCGTTTATCGAGGTCACCGGGCAAAGCCCCAAAAAATACATCAATCAGCAGAAGATTCAAAAAGCCAAGAAGCTGTTGCAGAGCAGTGAGCTGACCGTAAGCGGCTTATGCGACACACTTGGCTTTTATGACAGTGCTTACTTTGTGAAGCTATTCAAGAAGCACACCGGGTTAACGCCGCTTGCCTATCGCCGCAGCCGGTGAAGCCCCAGCTTCGCAGAAAACCAACCGGAACTTGCAAAATAGTCTTGCAAAATCCCCAAAATATGCTATAATAATTCTATCCCACAAAAAGGAGCATTTCATGTCTGAAGCTATCCTTACGCCCAAGGCGGAGCGTGTCAGCGACACGCTGACGGTTTATCAGCAAAAGGGCGTTTTTTCCTTTGGCACGGATGCCATTCTGCTTGCCGATTATGTCAGTGAGCAATTGCCTGCCACCTTTTCCGGGCGAATCTGTGACCTTTGCTCCGGCACCGGCATTTTATCGCTTGTTTTATGCGACCGATTCCCGGCACTTTCAGCCGAAGCAGTCGAATTGAATCCGGAAGCCGCCGCACTGTCCGCGCGCAGTGCCGCCGAAAGCGGTTTAAGTGCGCGTTTTCAGGTGCATACGGCAGATATCAAGGACATTCGTTCGCTTTACCCCTGTGAAGCCTTTGATCTTGTGGTATGCAATCCCCCCTATATGCGTGCCGACAGCGGCAAAATGTGCGCACATCCCATGTTGACGCTGGCACGGCATGAGGTCGCCTGCACGATATACGATGCATTTGCGGCGGCCTTTTACCTGCTTCGCACCGGGGGACACGCTTATTTCGTTTACCGCACCGACCGGCTGTCCTCGCTCATGCGTGCCGCCGCCGATAATCGCTTTGAGTTCAAGGATATGCGCTTTATCAAGCTGCGTCCCGGCTCGGATGCGTGCGACCTTGTGGTTTGCCGAGCCAAGAAAAATGCGGCAGAGGGCATGACCCTCTCCTGCCGTTCACTATAAAACCGAAAGGAGGATGGATATGTCCACCCCATCCGAAAAGTTAAGCATATATTACCGTCATGCCGCTTCGGTCACCAAATTTTTTCGCTTTATCGTTTTGATCGGGCTTGTGATCTATGCCGTGTTCTGTATCGGCTATTTCAAGGACACGCTGACCACGGATAATCTGCGCTATTTATTGAAATATCTGGATCTCTCCACCTTTGACAGTACCCCCTCCGAGGCGGATATCACCTTTGACACAAGCGATGGCAGTCTTTATACGCTTTTGGGCAACGATTTGGCTGTGATCGGAAAAAAAGGGATCGAGCTTTACGACTTTGCCGGGAACAAGCTATATAATTACAAAGAAGCTTTGGCAGCGCCTGCTTTTTCAAACAGTGGAAAATATTTGCTGCTCTATGATACGGTCGGCAAAGAGGTGTCAATATACGATGCGGTATCCATGGTGTTGAAAAAAAACTTCGACTACAATGTTCGCGCGGCGTATATCAATGATTTGGGCTATTTTGCGGTGGTAAATTCCGAAAAGACCTATCGTTCGGGCGTTTTGGTGTTTGACAGCGCCGGAAACGAATTGTTTCGCTGGATGAGCCCGGACAAGTATCTGACCGGCGTTGCACTCAATGCCAACGCTTCCACGGTGGTCTGCACGGCTGTTTCCAATAAGGACGGAGCCTTCTGCACGGAGCTTCTCTGCTATAACACCGCGACCGGTGCGCAGCTTGCTTCGAAGGAATTGCTCGATACATTGGCGCTTTCTGTGGGCTTTGCTTCCAACGATTCGACAATATATGTTTTGTCCGATCATGGGCTGCACTGCTTTGACAGGATGTTGAGCGACATAGGCGTTTCGTCCTATAATCCGGAAAATGCCCGGTTTTTCCGCGTTTTTGACGATTGCCTTTTGATCGCAGAAAGTAATGATCTGTCGGGCAGCTCCATGACGGTGCGCGGCTATGGCTACGATGCTTCGCAGCTGTTTGAAATAAGAAGTGAAAAAAAGGTGTTAGATGCCGCCTATCAGGATAGGACACTGTATCTGTTAAGCTCCGAGCAGCTTTCGGTCTACGATTACGGAACCGAAAAGGCGGAGTTGACCTGTTTAGCCACCCTGCCGTTAGAACATCAATACCGCGCACTGTGTGTCGATGATTATGAACGCTATGTTTTGGTGGGGGCGAAAAACGCCTCGCGCGGCTCTCTGGCGGCTCTTCTGCAAAAGGAGCTTGCCGAACAGAATACCACCTCATCTCCACAGGAATCCAAGGAGGATACCCCATGAAAATACTCGCTGTCGGTGACGTCGTTGGCAATGGCGGAACCGAATACATTCGCCGCCACCTGTGGAGCATCCGCAAGGAATACGGCATTGACTTTACCGTTCTGAACGCCGAAAATGCCGCAAAGGGCAATGGTCTTGACCGCGACAGTGCCGAAACGCTGTTAGCCTCCGGGGCAGATGTCCTGACCAGCGGCAACCATATCTGGCGCAAGCACGAGATGAAGCATATCATCGAGGATCTGCCGTATGTGCTGCGCCCCGAAAACTATCCGTCCACCTGCCCCGGCACCGGACACGTGGTGTACGATCTGTTTGGCAAAAGGATACTTGTTGTCAGCCTGCTGGGCAATGTGTTCATGCCGGACGCGTTTGCTTCGCCCTTTGAGACGGCTTCGCATCTGTTGGACAAATACGATGACTGCTTCACCGCCATCTTTGATTTTCACGCCGAAACCACCTCGGAAAAGGCGGCTCTTGCCAAATATTTAGACGGACGCGCCGGTGTCGTGTTCGGCACACACACCCATGTCCAGACCAACGATGCCTGTGTGCTTCCCGGTGGAACGGGCTTTGTGACCGATGTGGGCATGGTGGGCGTGAATGATTCGATCCTTGGCGTAAAAAACGAATGTATTTTGCAGAAATTTCTCACACAGATGCCGGTGCGCTTTGACGAGCCGGAGGGAGAGATCCTCTTCTGCGGCGCGGTATTCACCTTAAACGATACGACCGGACGCTGCGAGAAGGCAGAGCTGATACGCCGCGTAGGATAACACTACGCAAGCCTTATGCATAAACTGTCAAGAACCACTTTATCCGGAAAGGACAAGAAACGTATCCTATGAAAAAGCTCACCTTCAAGCATACCGTGCTTGCCTGTTATTTGACCTATATCACCAGTGCTGTCTCCAACAATCTGGTTCCGCTATTGTTCGTGACCTTCAACCGGCAGTTTGGTCTGGAGCTCGATCAGCTTGCTTTTATCATCACCATGAATTTCGGCATTCAGATCTTTGTCGATCTGGCCGGAGCCAAATACGCCGACCGTATCGGCTACAAAAAGCTCATCATGATCGCTCAGCTTTTTGACGCCGTCGGGCTGATCGGGTTAGGAACGCTGCCAAGCCTCTTGCCTTACCCGTATGTCGGGATCATCGCGTCGGTCCTTTTGTATGCCATCGGCAGCGGACTTACCGAGGTCGTGATCAGCCCGATCATTGAAGCCATCCCCGGCGATGCTAAAGCTTCCTCCATGAGCTTATTGCATTC
>CAZAWG010000116.1:0-5200 GCA_964488785.1 uncultured Oscillospiraceae bacterium
AAGACCGCGAAATAGAAAGAATTCCAACGAAAAAGTGAAAATTATCCCCTTAGGGGGCTTAGGTGAGATCGGTCGCAATATGACCGCCATCGAATATGAAAATGAAATTATCGTCATCGACTGTGGACTTGGCTTCCCGGATGAGAGTATGTTAGGCGTCGATTTAGTCATTCCCGATACGGCGTATTTAGAGGAAAATGCGGATAAGGTGCTTGGCATTTTGCTCACCCATGGACACGAGGATCACATCGGTGCCCTTCCGTATGTGCTTCGCCTACTCAATGTGCCGGTATATGGAACGCTTCTGACACTCGGCATCTTGGAGGGCAAGCTCATTGAGCACGGTTTGGAAAAGGCCGTCAAGCTCAATCAGGTCAATGCCGGCGATTCAGTTCGTCTGGGACGCTTCTTCACGGTGGAATTTATCCGTGTGAACCACTCCATCGCCGATTCCTGCGCCATTGCCGTCACTTGCCCGGCCGGCACCATCGTCTGCACCGGGGACTTCAAAATCGATCTGACCCCCATTCAGGGCGATATCATCAATCTGACCCGGTTTGGAGAATTAGGCAAGCAGGGCGTTCTCGCCATGCTTGGTGAATCCACCAACGCCGAACGTCCCGGCTTTACCATGTCGGAGCGCAAGGTGGGAAAATCGCTCGATCACATCTTCCGCGGCTGCGACAAGCGCATCGTGATCGCAACCTTCTCCTCCAATGTTCACCGCGTTCAGCAGATCATCGATTATTCCTATAAATATGGGCGCAAGGTGGCTTTGACCGGGCGCAGTATGCTCAACATCATTGCCGCCGCCCAGAAATTCGGCTATATGCATATCCCCGAGGGAACGCTTGTGGATATCAATGAGATCAAGCGCTTCAAGCCGGAGGAACTCACCATCATCACCACCGGCACACAGGGCGAACCGATGAGTGCGCTCTACCGCATGGCGTTTGCCGAGCATGACAAGGTGTCGCTGTCGGATTCCGACCTGGTGGTCATTTCCGCTTCTACCATCCCCGGCAACGAAAAATTAGTCAACAAGATCGTCAATGAGCTGCTAAAGAAGGGCGTTACACTGCTCAACGATGCCGTAGCGGATGTCCACGTTTCGGGTCACGCCTGCCAGGAGGAGCTGAAGCTCATGCTGTCGCTTGTCAAGCCCAAATACTTCATTCCGATCCATGGCGAATACCGCCATTTAAAGGCACATACAGATCTTGCACTCGAGATGGGTGTGGATCGCAAAAACACCGTCATTCCGGAGCTTGGCATGGTCATTGAATTATCCGAAAACGGCGTGCGCACCCAGGATCGTGTGCAGGCCGGCAAGGTACTCATCGATGGTCTTGGCGTGGGCGATGTGGGAAGCGTGGTGCTGCGCGACCGCCGTCATCTGGCACAGGATGGTCTTATCGTGGTGGTTGCCACCATCAGCTTTGAGACAAAGGAAATCTTGTCGGGGCCCGACATCGTTTCGCGCGGCTTTGTGTATGTCAAGGAAGCCGAGGAACTGATGGATGGCTTGCGCGAGATAGCGCTTGAGACTATTCAAAAGTGCTTCGACAACAATATCGATGAATGGAACACCATCAAGGGACGGATCAAGGATGCGCTGACCTCACACATTTACGGCATTACCAAGCGCAAGCCGATGATCCTGCCTGTGATCATGGAAGTGTAAAAACGTGAAGATCATCAATCCGCACACCGAAGGTGCGTTTATCATGCCGCGTATCGAAGCGCAGTATTTGAATCGTGCAAAAAAATCCGAACTGAAGGTTTTATATTATATTTTTTCAGCCGCCGGTCGGTTCGATATCGAAGAAGCGTGCACTGCTTTGGGAGAATCCAAAGAGACTTTTTTAGCTGCTCTTGCTTTCTGGCGTTGCGCCGGCGTATTGGAGGAAGAAGAACAGGAACAGACGGTCGAGCCTCGACCGTCTGTTCCCACACCGTCTGTTTCTTCCACAGAAACAGAGTCTCCTTCCGAGTCCTCTGCGGCAAAAGCTGTTCCGACCGCCCCCGACAGCTATACCCTTGTGGAAATCGCTTCGGCGCGGGACAAAAACGCCGCGTATGCCAGTCTTGTCTCCTATCTGGAAAAGCTGTCCGGACGGCTGTACAATGCTGCCGAACAGGGGATCGTGCTGTATTTATACGACACGCTCGGCATCGACTGTGAGGTCATCATGGGGGTGGCGCAGTACTGTGTCTCCAAAGGCAAAAGCTCCATCCGTTACATACAAAAGACTGTCATGAATATTACGGATGAAGGCATTCGCACCTATGAGGAATTGGAGCAGTATTTCGAAGCGCACCGCAAAAAGGACGATTACCGTAGCCTTGTCAAACGTATCACCGGCATCGAACGCGCATTTTCCAAGCCGGAATGCGGACACATCGACCGTTGGGAAAAGAAAAATATCAGTCAAGAGCTGATCACGTTAGCCTATGAAAAAACGGTCGCCAAGATCAATAAACCACAAATCGCCTATATGTCCAAAATTTTAGAGGGCTGGCAGGAAAAAGGCTTTAAGACCGCCGCCGAGGTCGAGGAATACATCAAAAACCCGGACAAGGGCGCCGGACTTCCTGGCTCCTCAAGCGATGGTCGGCTCGATTTCGATTTGAATGACTTTTTCGAAAAGCCGTAGCACGGGAAAGGAGACGCTATGAAGATCCGTAATGCTTCCATACAAAGCTTTGGAAAGCTGAAAGACCGCTCGTTTACCTTTTCCGATGGGATCAACATCATAACCGGCGAAAACGAATCCGGAAAAAGCACGCTTGCACGTTTTGTGCGCTTTATGCTGTATGGCTATACCACACCGCGTGCAGCCTCTCTTGCCGAAAACGATAAAAAACGCTTCTCTCCCTGGGATGGTTCGTCCTCTCATGGCGAAATGCAGATCGAAACGGATGATAAAACGTTCTATACGCTGGTACGCGACCAGGGCGCACGGGCTTCCTTTTCGACCACCGACTCGTCCGGCGTGCCGGTCTTTAAGGGCATTCCGGCCGGAGAAGCGTTGTTTTCTCTATCGGCAGATACCTTCGATAAGACCGCCTTTATCGGGTCGGGAGACGTGCTGTTTGAGGACGCCGCCGCCCTGTCAGGCGCGATCAAAAACATGGTTTTTGCCGCAGACAGCGCAGTCGATTCCGAGGCGGCACTCAAACGGTTAGATGCCTTGCGGCGTTCGATCTTAGGAAAAACCGGACGCACCGGGCAATTATGTGAATTACGCGAGGAACGCGATGCCCTACGGACAAGGGAGGCCTCCCTAAAAGAGGTACACCGTGAGCTGTTAGGCGCCGATGCGGCGCTGGCTCGTGTCAAGGATAATATCGCAGACAATCGGACGCGTGTGGAAGCACTGGAAAAGGAGCTTGTGGACGTGGAGGCCTACCGCGCGTATGTCCTGTGTCAGAAGGTGGAAGCAGCAAAAGCGGCGCTCGAAAAAGCAAGGACAGACTATGAGACGCTTCGTTTAGCCATCGATTTTAACGGTTTTGTGCCGGAACGCTCCTATCTTACCGAAATGGATCGGGCCTTGCTTGCACTAAATAATGCCGAGGAACGCATAGCGCTGGCACGTCAGGCACTTGCCGATGCGGAAGAAGCGCTTCGCGCCTGCTTTGGCGATCTACGGCAGATGAAATTCAACGAGCTGCTTGAGCAGACCGGCAAACAGCCGGAGGAACTGTTGCGCTATCTTGCCGCTTCAAAGAAAAAAAGAAGCACCTTAAAACGCTTGACCATTCTGTTCGCCTGCCTAATCGTGACTCTGCCGATCGCTCTATTTACCGGACTTCGCGCCGCAAAGCTTCGTAAGCAGTCCGAAAAGCTGGCCGAAAGCTTTGGCTGTTCCTCGGTCGATGAATTTGAGCTTCTTTTGAACGCCTACCACTCGTCCTGTGCCCTTGCCGCACAGGCAAAAAAACGGCGCGATGAAGCACAGACCAGCCTGGAAGCAGCCATCTCCCAACGTGGGAAAGACGCGTCGACCCTTGCAGATATGTTGGACAAGACCGGTCTGGGCGTATCGTATACCGATACGAACGCACTTTGTCAAACGGCAAAGGAGCACATCCGGTCATTAGCACAGGCTATGGAAGCCGCTTTAGAGGCGGAACAGACGCTTGCCGGCTGTCGCTCAGCCTATGAGGGACTGTGCGCCCAGATACCGGACACCGAAGCCCTTCATCAAAGAGCAGCTGCCTATGACCCGACAGTAGAGCTGCGCGAGGAAGAAAAAATACGGCGTGAGCTTCAGTTTTACAGGCAGGCCGGCGAAGGTCTTGTCGTGCGCGAACGTGAGCTTGAAAAGAAAGCGGCGATATTGACCGGTTCGATGGAAAAGCCGGATGAGCTGGCAGCAAGGCTTGCCCATTTGGAACGCCAGATCAAGGAAGCCGAAAAGCAGCACGCGGCACTAAGCATGGCTTGTGAGGCACTCCAGAGCGCACACGAGGAAATGCGCGGCAACGTCTCCCCCATCTTGACGCGCCGTGCGTCGGAGCTGTTCCGACGCATGACCGATGGGAAATATACCGGTTTATATGTAGATAACGAACTCACTCTCTCTTTTTTGGAAAAGGATAGTGCCGAATATCGAAGTGTGGACTATTTAAGTGCCGGTGCTTTAGATGCGGCATATTTAGCCTTGCGACTGTCGCTCGTGGAATATCTGTATAAGGAAAAGCCGGTGCTTTTGTTGGATGATGCCCTTGTGCATTTGGATGATACAAGACTACAGCGTGTCTGTGCCTTGTTACAGGTGCTTTCTGAAAGCTGTCAGGTGCTTTTGTTTACCGCCGGAACGCGCGAAGAGGCATATTTAAACGCCAATGTGATTCGAATGTAACGATTTCTCGGCGGAACTTGTGCAAAACCACTGAAACAAGCAGCAAACATTGCCTCTCTTTTCGTCCGAACAAACAAAATGCCGCAAAAAACATGACGGTATTGTAAAAATGCGCATTTTCCGCTTGACAAAATCGGAAAAAAGAGCTAAAATAATCCCATACAATAAATGCGTTTACGGGGAATCAAGTCCAATGGTCGCTTTTCAGAGAGCCGTCGGTCGCTGCAAGACGGTATCGACCTTGAGAGATAACTCCTCCCCTCAGCTTTGGGTTGAAACGTGTATGCCTATACACCCAGTAGACCGCAACGGGTTCTCCCGTTACAGAG
>CAZAWG010000117.1:0-5174 GCA_964488785.1 uncultured Oscillospiraceae bacterium
CTACTCGCCCTTGACCTCGGTCGCTTTTCTTACAAGAAAAGCTCCGCAAAAGAATCGAACTTTGGCTTTGCGACAGACTGAGGAACTGCACAAATTTAACGGTGCAGTTCCCTTGTCATAAAAATGCAATTACATCTTAACAGCTGTATCGTAAATATCCGTGATCTCCTTGGACGGTTCCTTGTCCAAAAGCGTTACGATAATAGCGGCAAGTGTTCCACAGATGAAGCCGGGGATAAGTTCATAAATGCCCGTGCCGGCCTTGAAGAAGGCGAACCACAGCACATCCACCACAGCGCCCGCTATAACACCAGCACACGCGCCCTTATAAGTAAAGCGTCTCCAGAACAGAGAAAGCAATACGACCGGTCCAAAGGAGGAGCCGAAGCCAGCCCAGGCATTTTCCACCATGTTCATGATGGCCTGTGCAGCGCTTCCCTTGCTGCTGGCGATAAAGTAGGCGACTACCGAAATGACGAGCACGACCACACGACCGACCCAGAGGATCTCCTTATCGGTCGCCTTTTGACGGAAAACCGGCTTGTAGATATCGCTGGTGAAGGAGGAGGAAGCCACAAGCAGCTGGCTATCCGCAGTGGACATGGAAGCGGCGATGATAGCAGCAAGCAGGATACCGGCAACAAATGCCGGGAACAGCTGACGTGCCAGATGCACGAAGATCAGCTTCTGCTCACCGGCCATCAACAGCTCCGCGCCGATCGGAAGCATTCTTCCAAAGTAAGCAAGAGCTAACGTGGCACTAAGCGAAATGACCACCCACACGCAGGCAACAGTTGCGCTCTTTTTGATCATGGACGGCTTTTCGATACCCATAAAGCGCACTAAAATATGCGGCATACCGAAGTAGCCAAGACCCCAGGCAAGACCCGAAACGATCTCGGTAAGCGGAGCCTTAAAGGGATTGCCGATAAAGGAATAGCTGGTTCCATCCGGTGCGACCACGGCCTGGGAAAGCAGCGAGGTGTCAAGGCTTCCCGAAGCAACGATAGCGATCGGCACAGCAAGAAGTGCCACAAGCATTAAGAGTCCTTGGAAAAAGTCTGTCCAGCAGACAGCCTTATAGCCACCCAAAAAGGTATAGATAATGATGATGATTGCGAAAATGAACATGGCAAGGCTTTCATTCAAAGACGGGAACAGGGTCGTAAAGACCGAAGCACCTGCCACAAAGCCACTTGCAACATATACGGTGAAGAACACAAGGAAGATCACCGCGCTGACCACCTGAAGGGTCTTTTTCTCCGAAGCAAAGCGGTTGGAGAGATACTGTGGAAGCGTGATGGAATCCTTAGCCGCCTGCGAGAAGCAGCGAAGCCGACGTGCCACTAACAGCCAGTTCAAGATGGTTCCGATAGCAAGACCAATGCCGATCCATGCCTGACCAAGTCCGAACGCAAGCACACTGCCCGGAAGCCCCATAAGCAGCCATGCGCTCATATCGGACGCCTGGGCACTCATAGCCGTGACCCACGGTCCCATCTGGCGACCGCCTAAAAAGTAGTCTTTTTCGCTGTTATCCTTGGATTTGACGAAAAAGTAGATGCCGATGCCCAGCACGACGATAAAGTACAGGACAAACGAAAAAATTTCCATGGAAAAACCATTCCTTTCCTTGCCGCTTCTGCGGCGATTTGTATGAATAATCTATTTTAACATATTCACGGATGAATTTCAAGTGTTTTTTGCAATTTTCGTGCTAATAACTTGAAATATTCCCTTTTTTCGTAAATATCCTATTGTCTCATGACATTTCGACTTTTAAAACGCTTCAAAAAAGATTTTTTCAAAAACCTCTTGACAAATGGCGCAGGACGTGCTATAATACGAACAAACCGATGAGAAAGAGTAAGTAATCGTAGCCTACGGGCATAGAGAGCCGCCGATGGTGGAAAGGCGGTACACGGGGTTAGGATGAATGGGCTTTTGAGGGCGGCAGGAAGGAAGTATTTCTGTATGGCCGACGCAGAACACACTGCGTTAACAAGAGTGCATACATAGCTTGTGTATGAGAAATGAGAGGACGTGCGGATAATGAACGTCAACTCGGGTGGTATCGCAGATTTGTCTGTCCCGATCATTTGGGATGGGCTTTTTTTATTTTCATTTGAAACAAGAGAGGAGCTTGCCGATGCGTAAATTATACCCTTGTCGCCACAGACGATGGCGAAGCTCAATGAAAACAGACGAAAAATGAAACAAACGCCACAAACAAATTACCTGTTCTTATATAAAGGAGTATTCTCATGAAAAACGTAAAGAAAATTTTTGCTCTCGCTGCCGCCGCTCTGCTTGCCGCCACTTCGCTCGTTTCCTGTGACCAAACAAAAGAGAACACAAATACGGATACGGACACCCTCACCATTGGTATCATCCAATATGTCAGTCACCCCTCGCTCGACAACTGCTATACCGGTGTTGAAAAAGCACTAATGGATGCATATGGCGATAATGTTGTGATCGAACGTCAGATCGGCTCGGATTCCGCCGCCGATTCCGATTGCAGCACCTATGCCAAGCAGTTTGCCGCCAAGGACGTGGATATGATGATCGCCATCGCAACGCCTGCCGCCGCTCCTGCCTTTGCCGCCGCAGAGGATAAGGACATTCCGGTCGTATTCTGCTCGGTCAGCGACCCGGTCACCGCCGGTCTGGTGCAAAGCATGGAAAAGCCCGGCTACAATTGCTCCGGCACCTCGGATGTGTTGGATATGGACGCTCAGGTCGCACTGATCAAGGCATTTCAGCCGGATGTGAAAAAGATCGGTGTTTTGTATACCACCAGCGAAGCCAATTCCATTGCACAGCTGGCTCTTTTGACGGCTGCCGCCCAAAAGCAGGGCATTGAGATCGTCCCCTCCGGCATTCAGAACGATGCCGATATCCCGGCCGCTGCCGCCGCACTGTGCGCAAAGGTAGACTGCTTAAACAACTTCACCGACAACAAAGTCGTCAATAACCTTGCCGTTTTGTTGGAAGCCGCAAATGCAGCCGGTATCCCGATATACGGCTCAGAGATCGAGCAGGTCAAGAACGGATGCCTTGCTTCGGTTTCCATCGATTATGTGGCACTGGGCTATGTGACCGGCGAAATGGCTGTGGAGGCTTTAGCAGGTTCCCCGCTTGCAGAAATGGCAGTCAAGACTACCTCCGAAGGAACACCTGTGGTCAACACCGATGTGCTTGCCTCCTTTGGCTTGGTACTTCCGGAAGGCTATGAGAGCATCGAAACCGTTACCACCAATCCGTAAAATCGCATGAAAATGTGTAGTTCGTCTCACAAAGACTTTGCGGGACGAACTACAAATACATAAGAAGAGAAAGGCAGACGACTATGCAATCGCTATTCAGCTCGTTAGACGTTATTTTACAGGATGGCTTCATGTATTCCATTCTGGCTATGGGATACTATGTATCCTATTCGATCTTGGATTTCCCGGATCTGACCGTGGAGGGAACCGTGTTATCCGGCGGTATCACGTTTGGTTTACTCGTTCGCGCCGGTGTGAATCCATGGATCGCCATGCTTGCAGCGTTTGCTATCGGCTTTGTCTGCGGAACGATGACCGGACTTTTACACGTAAAATTAAAGATACGTCCGCTTTTGTGTGGTATTCTGGTTTCAACCGGGCTTATTTCGATCAACCTTGTGACAACGGTAGTCGGCATGGGCGGCAATTTTGCCGGCGATGGTGCGCTTTCCACCATCGACATGGGTCGCGGCGTTCCGACTCTTATTCGCACCTTTCCGGCGAACCTCCTGCCGACCGATGTGGGCGGCTTCAATCTGCGCAAGCTCATCACGTTTTTTGTCATTGCACTTATTTTCAAGCTGCTCTTAGATGCATATCTGAAAACAAAAAACGGACTTCTTCTCCGAGCGGCCGGCGATAACGCCAACTATGTGACCATGCTTGCCAAAAATGCCGGAAACAGCAAAATTTTAGGTCTTGCCATCGGAAATGCCTATGCCGCCGTCAGCGGCGCACTGATCGTACAGAGCCGAGGCAATGTCAACCAGGGCATGGGTGTGGGCATGATCGTCATTGGACTCGCTTCGCTCATCATTGGACTTTCTGTCTTTGGACGGCTCCGCTTTATGAAACCGACGACCATGGTCATCATCGGAGCTGTGATCTATCAGGGTTGCTTGGGGCTTGCGCTGTTATTAGGCGTTCCTTCGGCCTATAACAAGATCATTATGGCACTTCTCTTTACACTTGCTTTGGTGTTCAGTGCCAAGAGAAAGAAAGGGGCAAAATAAGATGTTAGAGCTAAAGAACATACATAAGCGTTTCAATGCCGGAACGGTGGATGAAACAGTACTGTTTGACGACTTTTCTTTTACAGCAGCTACCGGCTCCTTTGTTTCGATCATAGGTTCCAACGGCTCCGGAAAAACGACTTTATTAAATCTCATCTGTGGTTCCGATACCTTTGAAAAGGGACAGGTCCTTTTTGATGGGACAGACATCACACACCTTCCGGAATATAAAAGAGCCTCCTTTATTGGGCGCGTTTTTCAAAATCCGCAGATGGGGACTTGCCCGGAATTGACGCTGATCGAAAACATGGCACTCGCCGACAATAAGGGCAAGCGGTTTAACTTAACTCCTGCAGTGAGCAAAAAACGCATCGATCATTACCGCTCGTTGGTGGAAGAATGCGGCATGGGACTTGAGAACCGTATGAACGTCAAGGTCGGCGCACTGTCCGGTGGCCAACGCCAGGCATTGGCACTTGTCATTGCGAATATGACGGATATTCGGCTGTTGATATTAGACGAGCATACGGCAGCACTTGACCCTAAGACAAGCGAGAATGTAATGCTGCTTACAGATAAATTTGTGCATGAAAAGAAAATCACCACGCTCATGGTAACGCACAATTTGCGATTTGCACTGGAATACGGTGACCGCATTGTCATGATGCATGAGGGCGGCATTGTTTTAGATGAGGCCGGTGCGGACAAAAAAGCGTTGGTCATGGATGATCTTCTCAAGGTATTCAATCGGATCAGCATTGAATGTGGCAATTAGCACATTCTGCATTACCTTTATCTATTTGATTTATAAATGAGCATAAAAAGTCGCTGCAGCACCTGCTACAGCGATTTTTCTATTGCATTTTCATAAAAACCATGATATACTATATGT
>CAZAWG010000118.1:0-5174 GCA_964488785.1 uncultured Oscillospiraceae bacterium
GCTCAAATGAAAATCAAAATAAAATGATACGCCGACACTATCCGAAAGGAATTAGCTTTGAGAAAGTTACTCCCGCAGACACCCGCAAGCTCGAAAAGTGGATAAATAACTACCCGAGAGGGATATTTAACTATTATAGCTCTGCCGAGATATACGAGGCTTGTATAAACAGCGTTTTATCCGCCTAAAAATGCTAATTAAAAAAATTTTTGCACTTTTTCGCATTTACCCCTTGACTTTTCACGATTCCTTTGAAAAAATCCGACGAAAATGCGTAAAAACCGAATTTTTTCCGACGAAAACGGTTGACAGGCGTCTTTATTTGTGCTATACTGTCGACAAATGATAGAGGCGCTTTTCGCCAAGAGTACCGCATTACCCGTTTTCGGGGGCAGCCGATGCCGTGCGGGAAAGGGGCAAGAGCCGAAGAGGGAGCCGTGGCACGCTCTTGTCTGGCAATTCGGAAAAGATCCGTCTTGTTGTCGCAGATCTGCGGAGGGCTATCGAAACAAAACGGAATCGTGTTTTTTGTTTTTGAGGGACGGTCGCAGTGTTTTTTGCGGCAGTCCCCCTCTTTTTTTGAAAATTTTGATACACGTTTCGGAGGTTCGTATGAAAAACACAGTCTTTACCGGAGCCGCCACCGCCATCATCACCCCGATGAAAAAGGGAAGCGTAGATTACGAAAAATTCGAAAAATTAGTGGAATTCCAGATTGCCGGCGGCATTGATGCCATCGTTGTTTGCGGCACGACCGGCGAATCCAGCACACTCACCGACGAGGAACACAAGGAGCTGATCCACTTCTGCGTAGAAAAAGTAGCCGGGCGCGTTCCGGTCATTGCCGGAACCGGCAGCAACGACACCGATTATGCCATCGCACTTTCGGAGTATGCCTGCAAGGTTGGCGTCGATGCGCTCCTCCAGGTCACGCCCTATTATAATAAGACCACCCAAAAAGGACTTATCAAGCATTTCTTTGCCATCGCTGACCGCGTAAATAAGCCGATCATCCTCTATAATGTTCCCTCACGCACCGGTGTAAACATCAAACCGGAGACTTGCGCCGAATTGTGCAAGCATGAGCGTATCGTTGCCTTAAAGGAAGCAAGCGGCTCCTTGAGCGCTGTCGCCGAGGAACGCTATCTCTGCGGCGATGCCTTGGACATCTATTCGGGCAATGACGACCAGATCGTGCCGATTTTGTCGCTGGGCGGCAAGGGCGTTATCTCGGTTTTATCCAATCTTCTTCCGCGCGAAACACATGAGATCTGCCGCAGCTTCTTCGCCGGCGACATAAAAGCCGCCGCCGATGCACAGATCCGCTATATTCCTCTCATTAACGCGCTGTTCTGCGAGGTCAACCCCATTCCGGTCAAGGAAGCCATGCACGCGCTCGGCTTCTGCGACAGCGATATCCGTCTGCCGCTATGCGAAATGGAGGACGCTAATCGCGCACGTCTGTTTGATGCCATGCGCGGCGCAGGACTTGCCGTCTAAAACCGCCAAAAGCCTCATCTGACGTAAAAGAAAGGAATATAAATAATGTTGAATGTGATCATCAGCGGCATAAACGGGCGCATGGGCAAAGCCGTGGAAAGCGCCTGCAAGGCCGATGAAGCCGTATGTGTTGTCGGTGGAGTAGATATTTCCCTTGGCACAGCGCATGATTTTCCCACCGCAGACGATCCGTTTTCGCTTGACGTAAAAGCGGACGTGATCATCGATTTTTCCCATCACAGCGGCACGCCGCGCTTGTGTGAATACGCCGCTCAAACCGGCACAGCGCTTGTGCTTTCCACCACCGGTCACACGCCCGAAGAATGGGAGACGGTGATAGCCTGCTCCGAAAAAGCAGCCGTGTTCACCAGTGCCAATATGTCAGTCGGCGTGAATCTGCTCATCGAGCTTGCCAAAAAGGCGGCCGCCGTTTTGGAGGGCTTTGACATCGAGATCATCGAAAAGCACCACAACCAGAAGTTAGATGCCCCCAGCGGCACCGCCCTGATGCTTGCCGATGGCATTCGCTCGGTTCGTCCGGAGCTTGCCTATGTGTATGACCGCACAGACCGGCGTGCCGTGCGAGCGGAAAACGAGCTTGGCATTCACAGTGTGCGCGGCGGCACCATCGTCGGCGAGCATGACGTACTGTTCGCCGGAAAAAATGAGGTGATCACGCTGTCGCACAGTGCGCAAAGCCGCGAAGTCTTTGCAAACGGTGCCTTGCAGGCGGCGAAATTCTTAGTCAAGCAAGCACCGGGAATGTTCCATATGTCCGATATGGTCTCACAGTTTGACGTTTGAGCCAAACGTATGGCTTCTTTGGCATTTCTCTCTTCTTTATCAACTTTTTTTGCCTTTTGTCTTTACAAAAGGCATTTCTTTTGCTATAATCATACTGGAACAAAACCGCTTGGCGGTAAAAACGGATTAAAGGTGGAATAACATGACTCCCAAGGAACAGGCCTTCCGCTATTTGAAAAAGGTCACAAAACCGGCTCGGTATACCGGCGGCGAAATGAATGAGGTCATCAAAGACAAAAGGAAGGTGGACGCGCGGTTTGCCTTCTGCTTTCCCGATGCCTATGAGATCGGTATGTCCAATCTCGGCATTAAAATATTATACGACTGTCTCAACAGCCGCGAAAACATCTGGTGCGAACGCTGCTATGCGCCCTGGCCGGATATGGGGGAATTGCTTCGCGAAAAGAATATTCCTCTGTATGCCCACGAAAGCGGCGATGCCTTAAAGGGTTTTGATTTTTTAGGCTTCACGCTGCAATATGAGATGTGCTACACCAACATTCTCTATGTGCTGTCTCTTGCCGGTATCCCCTTGCTTGCACGTGACCGCACGGATGAGCCCATCATCATCGGCGGTGGCCCCTGCTCCTACAATCCCGAACCGCTTGCTGACTTTTTCGATATTTTCAGCATTGGAGAGGGCGAGGAATCGTTAGTCGAAACAACCGAATTGTACATCGAATATAAGAAAACGCATCCTGTGTTCGACCGCGAAGAGTTTCTCCGTCTGGCTTCACACCTGAAGGGAAACTACGTTCCCTCTCTCTACACGCCGCATTACGATGAGAAAACCGGCATTTTCACCGGTATCACGCCCAAATATCCCGATGTACCGGCTGTAGTCGAGAAAAACTGCATTGTCGATTTCGACAAGGCGCAGTTTCCTGATATCGTACCCGTCCCCTTCACCGAAACGGTGCATGATCGCATCATGCTTGAATGCGCACGCGGCTGTATGCGCGGCTGCCGGTTCTGTCAGGCGGGTATCATCTACCGTCCTTACCGCGCTAAAAAGCCGGAAACCCTCAATCGGGAAGCCTATAATGAATACCAAACCTCCGGCTACGAGGAAATTTCCCTAACTTCCCTAAGCATCAGCGATTATCCGCGTCTAATGGAATTAGTGGACACACTCAAGGAATGGACCGATAAAGAAAAGATCGGACTTTCGCTTCCCTCGTATCGACAGCTTTGAAGCCGAGATCATGAAAAAGGTGCAGGGCGTGCGCAAATCCGGGCTGACCTTTGCCCCGGAGGCAGGAACTCAGAGACTGCGCGATGTGATCAATAAAAATCTGACCGAGGAGGAGATCCTTTCCGGCTGTCGCGGCGCGTTCGCCGCCGGCCGGACAAACGTCAAGCTCTATTTCATGTTAGGGCTTCCCACCGAAACGGATGACGATGTAGCCGGTATTGCCGAGCTTGCCGGAAGGATTGTGGATGAATATTACCACACCCCCGGTCGTCCTAAAGGAAAGAGCGTGGATGTGACCGTCTCCTGCTCCTGCCTTGTACCGAAAGCACACACTCCCTTCCAATGGTTCGGACAGAACAGCTATGAAGAATTGGTACGCAAGCAGAAGCATTTAGGCGCGAACATCCCCAGCCGCAAGATCCGCTATAACTGGCACGAAGCCAAGGTCAGCCGTTTGGAGGCTGTTTTTGCGCGCGGCGACCGCCGTCTGTCCAAAGCCCTGTTAGCCGCGCACCGGAAGGGCATCGTGTTTGACAGCTGGGACGAATATTTCGATTACGAGCGTTGGATGGAGGTCTTTCGCGAAACAGATATCGATGTGGATTTCTATGCCACACGTACCTTTGACTTCGATGAAGCACTCCCGTGGGATCACATCGACTGCGGCGTGAGCAAGCATTTTCTGCTAAATGAGGCAAAGAAAGCCCTGTCCGGCGTGACCACCCCCGACTGCTTGACAAAATGCTCCGGCTGCGGCGCAGCTAAGTTCGGTGCCTCTCTCTGCAAGAGCCGCTGTATCGACCCGGTCGAAGCGGAAAAAACAGAAAAATCGGATAAGTAACATATGTAAAGGAGAACGGCTCAGCCGTTAGGACCTATGAACGATTACCGCATCACATTTTCCAAAACCGGAAGCTTGTCTTTTATTTCCCATCTGGATTTTAATCACAGCTTCATTCGTATATTAAAGCGCGCCCATCTGCCGCTTCGCTATTCCGAGGGCTTCAATCCACGTCCGAAGCTGGTGTTCGGACTGCCGCTGTCGGTAGGCATGGAGGGCATAAATGAGCTGGCAGACATCTCGCTCACCGAGGAATTGTCCTGCCAAGAGGTGTTTGACCGCTTAACGGCGGCTGTACCGCCGGAGCTTGTCATCAAAAGCGTGCGTGAGCCGGATATCAAGCTCAAATATATCGAAAAGGCAGAATATGAGGTCTTTTTCCCGGAGCATACCGCCGAGGCTGCACAGATAGCTGCGGTCCTGCAAAATCCACCGCCTGTGCCCAAGCACACAAAATCCGGCGAAAAGCTGACCGATATCGCGCCTATGCTGTGCGCCCACCGCGTCGAGTACACGCGTGGCGGCACACTGCTTCATTTAACACTCACCGCCTACGACAGTATGTATCTCAAGCCGGATTATGTGGTGGATTCTCTGAATGCCGCAGGGCTTGCACTGCCGGACGATTATGCGGTCGTGCGTACCCACATTCTTTTTAAAGCACTCTAAAAGCAAAATCTGAAAACAGAAGGCAGAATTATGACAGAATACAAGGCACAAACAGTGGATGTCGCCGTCATTGGCGCAGGACACGCCGGGATCGAAGCAGCATTAGCCGCTTCGCGCATGGGCAAAAAGACCGCCCTGTTCACCATCAATCTCGATGCCGTGGGC
>CAZAWG010000119.1:0-5173 GCA_964488785.1 uncultured Oscillospiraceae bacterium
GCATAAGACCTTGAAGGTGCTTGCACAAAACGATGCCTATACGCTCTGCTATAACGAAAGCTACGATGCCACCAAGGAAGGTATAAACTCCGGTTGGATACTCGATAACCGCGGCGGCTCTATCCGCACGGGTATCAACGGAGGCTATGGAACGCTTGCCGATGTCAGTGAAGAATTCGGCACAGCCATGATCCGCGAGTTTAACCTTATCCGCAGTGGGAGAATCGTGGTAGAGACGGTGCTGTCAGTCTCCGGAAACGGTGTGTTTGTCGAATTTCGTGATGAGGACGAACAGCCGGTGTATCAGCTCAAGAGCATCGATAATGCCTGGCAGGTGCTGCTCCCCAACGGAACATATACGCCGGTTCTTCGCGATGCCCTGACTGATCAGAAGTCCTTGCAGGATTTTCCCCTTCGTCTTGTGATCGATCTGGACGAAGGAACTGCTCATACCTATATTCGCGATATCGATTGCGGCATAAGTGCGCTCCTGTCGGATAACATCTTAAGCTTCCGCTATGCCACCGATGAAAAGAGCGTGGTACTTGCCAAGGCCGGTATCATGAACATGGTAGCCAACTACGCCGTCTACGAAAGCTTTACCCATTTTGGCGCAAAGGACGTGTACGGCTGGACGACCTCCGGTTCTATTAACGATTCCGGTGAACTGACCTTAGAAGCAGGCTCTTCCGCCCAAAAAGCTTTCACACCGCGTGAGGGCAAGGTCTGCTTGGAAACCTACTTTATCCTGCCGCAGAAAAACGATCATGCTACTGTCACACTCTATGACGGCGAAGCACAGGCACTTTCTTTTGCCCTTACCCCCGGAAGCCTTACAGCAGGTGAACAGAACCTGTATAAGCTCTCCAATAATATGTGGTACAGACTGCGTGTTGAAGCCGATACCGGGTCAAAGCTTGCGCGCGTCCTCTTAAACGGACGTACCATTGGAACGGTTCCCATGACCGGAGAGGAAATTGCCATAGACAGCTTCTGCCTCACCTCGGAAGCCGGAAGCGTGCGTTTTGATAACCTTCGCGTATATAACCTCTATCTGCATGGCGATTATGTGCCGCGTCCTACAGACCGCGCTTCCTTTGACGATTATACCGTCGGTGTCAATGTATGCTCTCTTTGGAGAAACGGCACGCATTTCGGCTGGAGCTGTATCACGCCCTACGATGAACCTAAGCCTGTTCTCGGCTACTACGATGAGGGTCTTGCGGAAACCGCCGATTGGGAGATCAAATACATGGTTGAGCATGGGATCGATTTCCAGGCGTTCTGCTGGTTTGCCGACCTTGCCGATGCACCTATCAAGGAGCCGACCAACAGTGCCGCTCTGCACGATGGCTATATGTATGCGACCTACAGCGATTATATGAAATACTGCTTGATCTGGGAGGCCGCTAACGGCAGACGCTTCCATGCTGAGCAGTTTAGAAACAATGTGATCCCATACTGGTTTGAGAATTACTTTTTAGATGACCGGTATTTAACCATCGATAACAAGCTCATGCTGTATATTTTCGGTACGACTGCTCTTGCGGATGCTTCCTATTTCGGAAGCATCGAAAATGCAAAAGTCGAGCTTGACTATCTGAACGAGGTCGCAAAGAGCTATGGCTTTGATGGGGTCATCCTTGTTTCCACCATCGATGGACAGCCGGCACCTACGCTTGCATCTATGGGCATAGACGCGGCAGCTGCCTATAACTGGGGCACAGACGGAAAGACACTTGAAAAGAACACGACCAGCATTTTGAAAAGTGCCGCAGTCGATTCGCTATATACCATTCCCACCGTATCCGTTGGCTTTGACAGTATCCCTTGGCACGGTAAACGCTATGGAAACATGACCACCTCTGATTTTGCCGCCGCCCTTGAATGGGTCAAATCGGACTATTTGCCCAAGTATTCCACGCCTGGCTCTTGGAACGATGGTCTTGTGATGATATCCACTTGGAACGAATATGGAGAGGGAACCTATATTATGCCGTCCGGCTTGAACGGCTTCGGCTACTTAGATGCCCTCCGAAAGGCATTTACCTCGCTTCCGGAGGAACATATAGACCCTGTGCCAAGTGCGGCACAGGCAGAGCGCATCGGACACCTGTACCCCCAATATGCACGTCTGCTACGCAAGGAGGGCTGGTATGAGGAACAGGTGGATGACACCTATGAAGCCATTCTGTCGCTTGCCTTTGAAAAGGATGCCGTGAGCGTAGATAATGTACAGAGCGCGACTGTGACTTACGATGAAAACGGTCTGTCGGCGACCTCCTCTTCGAACGACCCAGCCGTGTACTTCCCCAAGGCGCAGTATCTGAATATAGATGCTGTGACACATCTGGCGCTTACCATGAAGGCTCCTGCCGGAAGCGCGGTCGAGGTGTTCTTCACAACGGCAGAAAGCGCAAATTTAGATCAGGAAAAGACTATCTGCTTTACCACCGATTCCTCGGACTGGAAAACCTACGTGATCGAGATCGAGAATAAGGCTTGGAAGGGCGAGCTGCTAAAGCTGCGTATTGACCCGGTGAAAAAGACAGATATCGCTTTTTCGCTTAGCACCCTGGAGCTTTATCGCAAAAAGCCGGAAGCACAGCGAACACTTTACATTAACGGTATCCGGGTCGAAAATACGCTGCCTGCTACAATCACCGACACCGATGTGTATTTCCCGTTTGACCCGGCAACCGGCGTCAACTTCTTGCTAAACTGTGTGTACAGCTGGAACAAGGAAGCCGGAATGCTGAAGATCGATGCTAACCACCACACGGTCACGTATACCGTTGGAAGTGACCGCTATCTGGTGGATGGGGTAGAGAAGCAGCTAACCGCACCGGTGGAAACACTGGATGGATTGCCTATGCTCTCTTTCCACGTGTTAAGTGAAGCACTTGATTATTCCTATGAAGCACTTGAGTACGATTGTTATGTGCGCACCGCACAGTCGGAGCAGTATGAGGCTATCCGAAACCGCGCTGAGGGCGCATGGGAATTCAATGAATTTGATACCATGTCCTGGAGCTCGATGCATATGTCCATGTATGTTGCGGACGGAAGCATGACACTTGCCAACCTTTCGGACTCCAACTTCGACCCCTCCATCACCTATGCCGGAAAGCTGGAGTTAGTTGCAGAAAAGTACAAGACCTTTGAGCTACGGTGTCGGTATCAGTATGCCCGCCGGGACGGCAAGACCGATGGCATGAAGCTGTATTTTGCGACGGACCGTTCACCCGGCTTCAGCGAAGAGAAAGCGGTGTCGGTCGCCTTTGAAACCACCGATACAGGGGACGAATGGAAAACCTATAGCATTGAGCTTAAGCAAAATGCGGCATGGAAGGATGCCATCACGGCGCTTCGCTTTGACCCGTTTAACGCTGTCGGCTATATGGAGATCGACTATATGCGTTTTGTGGAGGACCCGGACTATGTGTATATCGACCCCAATACGCTTCCCTTTACCGTGGAAAACGGTGATGCGCAAGACCGCGAAAATGTCGCCTTCCATTCGCATAATGCCACCGTTTCCATCGTGTCCGACCCGGATAACAGCGAAAACGCCGTTTATGCAGTCACGGCCAAGGAGAATAAAAAGGATTGGACGTATTTTGTGCAGGATGTGACCTACAAAAAGAATAAGAAGTATGTCATATCCTTTGATATTCGATCCATGGGGGACACCTCCGGGGACGATAAAGCAGGTGCAAATCTCTTTTTGAACCTCAAATACCCCGATTCCGGCGCACTCAACGGCGAAGATCATGTCATCGGTCACGGCATTGCCGTCACAAGCGATACCTGGACTCATGTTGAGCGCGAATGCACCGTCACAAGCCTTGATTCGCAGTATGGAAACAAGCTCACACTGTATGCCGAGCCGAACGGTGAGTATGCGGTAAGCTTTATGGTGGATAATGTGGTTGTGACTGAGAAAGAGATAGAGCCGTAAAGAAAAACGGGCGGCGGCAGGATTATTCCTGTCGCCGCCCTCATATTTCTTATATCAGATCAAACCGTCAACTCAAAGTCCTTGCCCAATTCGCCCTTGAATTTGACAAGTGCCGGTTGAACATCGTTTTCTATAAACTCCACAACCTGCTCCGCGCTACGACCGGTGTAGTTTTCGGGAACTACGATCTTGTCAAGCTCCTCCATTGAAAGTCCAAACGCCGGGTCATCGGCAATGCGCTCCAACAGATCGTTCTTTTCGCCAAGCTCCTTGACGACCTTTCCGGCCGCCATGGCGTGTTCGCGAATGCGCTCATGCAATTCCTGACGGTTTCCACCGCGCTTGACAGCATCCATCATGATGTTCTCGCTGGCCATGAACGGCAGCTCTGCCATCAAGCGGGCGCGAACCATCTTCGGATAAACGACTAATCCGTTGGTCACGTTCATATAAATGTTCAAAATGGAATCTACTGCAAGGAAGGCTTCTGCAACTGAAATGCGCTTGTTGGCAGAATCATCCAAGGTCCTTTCAAACCATTGGGTAGCTGCTGTGAAGGCCGGGTTGAGCGAATCGCAGATAACATAGCGCGCCAGCGCACAAATGCGCTCACTGCGCATGGGGTTGCGCTTGTAGGGCATAGCCGAGGAACCGATCTGATGTGCTTCAAACGGCTCCTCCATCTCCTTGAAGGATTGGAGAATACGCAAGTCATTAGCGAATTTGTAGGCGCTCTGTGCAATGCCGGAAAGCGTTGCAAGGATCGCTGCATCCACCTTGCGTGAATAGGTCTGACCGGAGACCGGGACCACGCCGTCAAAATCGAAATCGGCGCAGATCAGCTCTTCTAATTTCTTGACCTTTTTGCTGTCACCCTCGAAAAGCTCCATGAAGCTGGCCTGTGTGCCGGTGGTACCCTTTGAGCCGAGCATTTTTAAGGAGCTCAAGCGATAGCGAAGCTCGTCAAGATCGTATAACAGCTCGTTGATCCAGAGGGTTGCACGCTTGCCGACCGTGGTCGCCTGTGCCGGCTGAAGATGGGTGTAGGCAAGGCACGGCATATCCTTGTATTTTAATGCAAATTCCGAAAGATTGGCAATGACTGAGCAAAGCTTCTTTTCCACAATGCGCATGGCCTCACGAAGTGCAATGACATCGGCGTTGTCACCGACATAGCAGGAGGTTGCGCCTAAATGGATGATGGGGGCGGCG
>CAZAWG010000120.1:0-5115 GCA_964488785.1 uncultured Oscillospiraceae bacterium
GTATAGCACAAATGTTTGTCATATGGGGCATTTTGTGTTTGTTTTTTTCAATTTATTTACAAATGAGAGCCGCGCAAGGAGGGATAGTATCTCCCTTGCGCGGCTCAGTATGTTTATTACCTTCGCTGTCGATCAGTCTGCTGTCGCGACCGCCCGGTCTTGGCACAACGGAACAAGCTCCGTCATGGAATCGAACAAGAACGCTTTGACGGTAGCAGACCCGGTCTTATCAAGTCCCAGTGCCGCTAACGACACGACCTCGCTCTTGGTCACCGGATATACGACCACATCCAACACGCGCCCTTTGTTGTTATACGAAACGACCACAAGAGCACCGTTTTCTTCGGCGAGCGACACACGCACCTCGTCTGCCGTTAGCGAAAGACTGCTCTTGCTTGGCTTCCAGACGGCATATAAGGTCGTATCCTTCGTGGGTGTGAGGGCTTCGATGGTCGTTCCCTGCGGCTCACGCGACCAACCCACAAAGGTATATCCCTCGCGGCTCGGCTTGGTATAATCGGAAAGGGTCACAGCCACACCGGACGGAAGCGTATGCGAACGCACCGTCGCACCGTCATAGCCGCCATTTAAGGTAAGCTTGACGGCTTCGCTGACACGGATGCTCTTGATATCGAGCGTATAGGTCGTGCTATCCGTTGATTTGACCTCGAAGGGGTCAATGCGCAGGCGGTTGATGGTTCCGTTCCAATTGGAACAGGTATTCATATCCACCACATACGTCACATAATCCGCGCTTGCACCAACGCTTATGTTAGCAGACAGATGCTGCTGCCACGGCGTATCGGTGGTACGGGTGAAGAACACCTCAAACGGCTTACTGCCTGTGCTGCCGGAGGGAAGGTTATGGCGCATTTCCACCACCACATAGCGCATTTTGGAAGCATCGATGCTTAAGTCTGACGTTTTGTATAACCACAGGTCGGCGTTGGTTGTGCTAAAGTCGGCACTCCACACGCCATTCGTCACGCCCTTTGAGATACCGTTCTGCACGCCCCAGCCAAAAAGTCCATCGGCAAAATTCCAGACGATGGAGGTATCTCTTTCCCAGGCGGCATAGAGGGTCATATCCTTTTCAGGCGAAACGCTCGAAAGGATGGTATCGGTCTTGCCATCCGTGTAGCCAAGGAAGGTGTAGCCCTCGCGCTCCGGCGCGGTAAGGGCGGTCAGGTCATACGGCACATATGCCGGAACGGTGAGCGTTTGCACGCCGGTCGTGTCATAGCCGTTTTCCAGACGAAGGGTTGCTTCTGCGGTAAAGAGTATCTCATCAAACAAGACGGTATACGCGCCATTTGTGGGAGACGTGATCTCAAACGGGTCGATACGGAAGCGGCTTACCGTGCCATTCCAATAGGGGCACTGCTTCATATCGATTATATAGGTCTGATAATCGGTCGAAGCCGCCTTTTGCGGCACGGACGTCATCAAATGTGCCTGCCACGGAACATCGGTCGTGCGGATAAAGAACGCTTCCATGGACTTTGTGCCAACGGCCGAGGACGGCACATTATGGCGCATTTTGATCACGGCATAGCGAAGCGAAGCAGCATCGAGCGACAAGGACTCGTTATACAGCCAAGCATCGTTTTTCGCCGTATCGAAGGTCAGCTTATATGCGCCGTTTGCGACACCTCCGGCGGCGTTATTGACTTTCCAACCATCTGCGCCCGTGTTGAAGTCATAGCGCTCACAAGGAAGCTTGACCTCGGTAAAGACTGCGTACAGTGTGATATCATCGTCCATGGTGATCTCGGTCAAATACGAATCCGAGCCGTTTTCGCGCGTAAAGCCGACAAATCCGGCACTTGTGTACGCCGGCAGGGTAGTCAGATCGACCACGGTGCCCGGCTCATAGGTATAGACCGCATCGCTCTTACCCTCGGTTTTGATGGTTAGCTTGGTATCGGCGCGCTTTAGCACGATGTAGTCCACACGCACGTCGCCATCCACATTGTCTAAGATATCTAAATATATTTCCTTGATATTGCCATTCCATGCGCTCCAATCGGCAAGCGAGAACTTGATCTCACGCGCCGTTTTGCCATCGGCATAGGAGGCAAGAAGCTTGGAGGTGGCACTTCTCTGGCGCACCGGGTTTGTATAGGAGGGCTTATCCTCGGTTGCGATATACATGACCGGTGTGGAGTCGCTAGCTACGCGGTCGGCAATATAGCCGATCGTAAGCTCGCTATATTTGTTCGCCGGAACATATGCTCCACCCGTGATGGTTTCATTCGATGCGGTGAAATTATAGCCGGCACGCGGGTCAAAGGAATTATCGCTCTTTTTGATCGCTTCAAAGCGCATATAACCACCGGAGCTCCAGGACAGCTGCGCATTGCCGCCGGTCCACAGTCCGATATCGTCATCAAACGTAAAGGCAAGATCAATGCCCTTGCGGTAGCGCTCCTTGCGTAAAACGATGCTTGCGCTCCAATCCGAAAGCGGCTTGATATGCACCGTGTTTTCAAGCGGCATAATACCGCCGATGCTCTCGACCTCATAGCCCTTGGGCACAGTCAGAACCTCGATTTTTAATTCGGTGCCCTTATCCACGGTCGTGGTATACGGCAGGCTCACGGCTTCGCCATCGATCGCCACAGTGACACCGGCTTGCGCCGACAGCGTGATCGTTTTCTGTTCGGTCTTGCCGTCATCCGCTCCGGTATAGGCAAAGAGGAGGTCGTAGATGTGATCGCCGGCAAGGACTGCTCCATTTTCGGCGGTCGTGCCGTCCTTCTCGACAAAGCGAAGGAAGGTATAATCCGGGTTCTTAGACTGAACGGTCGCATTTACCGGCTCCGAGGACAGGAACGAGGCCGGGAACGCGGAAACGCTCTTATCACCCACGGCAAGGGTAGCTTCGATTTGTCCGGCATTGGTAAAGGTAATGGCAGTCAAGGCATTCGCCTGCGGATCGACGGTCGAACGGAAGGAATACGAACCGCTCTCAAGCTCATACACCATGCAGCCATCGGCATAGCCGACATAGGTCACGCCCTCGGCAGCGGAAGCCGGACGGCCGCTTTCGGTGACGATGGTCGATGCCGATGCGACCGGCAAGAATAAGGTCGCGGTGGTATTGGCAGGGACGGTGGCGGTATAGGCAAATGCGCCATTGTCCTTGTCTAAAGTCCAGCTGCTTTCGATGGTGCCACGCACGCTGTTGTAGGAGCCGCCAGCCCGGGTAAAGCTGCCGCCGAATTCTGGCTTGAGAAGAATATGCTTGTAGGCGACTGCGTTCTTATCGCGTTCAATGCCAAGCACATAGCGGAACAGCCATTCGGACACCGCGCCATACGAGAAGTGGTTGAAGCTTTCGCCATTAGCGGCACTCGAACCGTCTGCATAGGTGCGAAGCGCATACCAGCTCTCCCAGATGGTGGTCGAACCGGTGGTCACGCTATATAACCAGGACGGATATTCCTCTTGCTCAAGCAGCTTATATGCTACCTCGCTGTAGCCGTTATCCGACAGCACCGGATTCAGGTAGCTGAGTCCAAGGAAGCCGGTGGTCAGGTGCCAGGAATGCTTTTGGATGTTTTTCGCAAGGTTTTCAGCGGCTTCTGCTTTTTCATTCTCATCGAACAGACCAAAGTTCAGTCCTAAAACATAGGAGGTCTGTGTGCCGCATTTGGTTTCACCGCCCTTGCCGCCCACAAGGAAGTTGCTTCTCCAGGCAGAGCGGTAGTTCTCGTATAGGGTATGGTATGCGGCGGCCTTATCGCTCTTTCCGAGGATGGTGGAAATTTCGGAAAGCAGGCTTGCGCTATAAGCGCAAAAGGCGGTATCGGTGAGCGCAATGGGAGATTTTGGCTCGCCGACCGGCAGCCAGTCGCCCGTCCAGCTCTGATCGCGGACATAGTCGGTGCTGGTGGAAACAAGATAGTCCATCCAGTTGCACATCGTCTCATAGTTTTCGGTCAAAACGGAACGATTGCCATACTGCATATACATCTGATACGGAATGATGATGATAGCATCGCCCCAGCCGTTGGTTGCACCCTTGCGGTCGCCCATACCATACCAGCCGTTACCGACCGATGCCGGGGAAACATCCGCAATAATGCGGTTATTGGTGGAGGTATCGCGCATATCCATGCAGTATTTCCGGTAGAAGGCGTTCACATCCATCAAATACGAGCCGGTACGCGCAAAGATCTGCGCATCGCCCGTCCAGCCGAAGCGTTCACCGCGCTGGGGGCAGTCGGTCGGCACACTCATGAAGTTGTCGCGTGCGCTCCAGAGGGAGTTGAGGTAGAGTCGGTTGACGAGTTCATTCGAGGATTCAAAGCTGCTGGTCTGCGCAAGATCGCTCATGAGAAGAAGCGCCGTCACATTTTCGAGCGCCAGCGGCTCGTCAAGACCGGTGATCTCCAAATACCGGAAGCCGTGATAGGTGAAGAACGGCTCAAATGTTTCGCTCTCCTTGTCGCCTCGGAACACATAGGTATCGGTCGCATCGGCACGCGGCAAATTGCCGGTATAGAGTGTTCCCGGCTCGCCGGTAGCGCCGCTCATATTCTCGCGGTTGAGCATTTCCGCATGGCGCATGGTGAGCTTTGTCCCGGCTGCGGCCGAAGCCGTTACGCGCACAACACCGGCGATATTCTGTCCGAAATCGTAGATATACACACCCTCCTCCGGCTCGGTGACCGAGAGTGCCGGAAGGGTCATGGTAGGACGAATGAGCGGAAGATTCTGCGAAATGATGGACGGCGTTTGCCCATTGGAAACGATCTTATTCGCCGCAAGGACAGTAGGTGCGTCCCATGCGCTGTCATCGTAGCCCGGCATATTCCAGCCGTCAAGCGTTTTTTCGATCTGGGCATCGTATTTGAAGCCGTTGAAGATATCATCGTCTAAAATGGGTCCATACCGATAGAAGTTCCACGACTCGTCCGAAACGATCACATCGCTTGTGCCGTCGGTATAGGTGATAAGCAGCTTACCGTAAAAGGCAAGTGCCGAGCCGAAGCCGCGTAATGCCCGGTTGAACCAGCCGTGACCCAGATAAACGCCGATGGCGTTCTTGCCGCTTTGCATAAGCTCGGTCACATCGAAGGTCTGGTATAGCATATGATCGTCATATGC
>CAZAWG010000121.1:0-5103 GCA_964488785.1 uncultured Oscillospiraceae bacterium
AAGCTGACACGTGCCGAAGCGGCTGAAATGTTCTATCGCTTATTGAACAGTGAGGTGCGCACCGAAGCCTATTCGGTCGAAAACCGCTTCAAGGATGTGAGTGCGGACGACTGGTTCAACGAATCCGTCTCAACACTTGCAAATTTAGAGGTACTGATCGGTCGAAGCGAAGGAGTCTTTGAGCCGAATGCAGAGATCACGCGTGCAGAGCTAACCACCATCGTTGCACGTCTTTCGGAAGCAAGCTACATCGGTCAAGACCGCTTTGACGATATTGTCGGACACTGGGCACAGAATTATATCAACATTGCCGCCTCCATAGGCTGGGTCTATGGGGACGAAAACGGTAAATTCCGTCCGGATGACTTTATCACACGTGCAGAGGTTGTCACGCTGATCAACCGTGCGCTCAACCGTATGCCGGAGATTAAGGCTGACATGTTGCCGAACATGATCACTCCGCCCGACAATACCGATGAAAATGCATGGTACTACACGGCCATCCAGGAAGCGGTCAACAGCCACAATTTCAAGCGCAAGGCGGATGGTGTATATGAGATTTGGACCGAGCTGACCGAAAACCCGGATTGGCTCCATCTGAATGATTGATCAAGCCCTGATACAAAAGGACTGTACGTCATACCACGCAAAGGGCTGTGCTTACATTGTCTGAGATGACAAAGCCAAGTATGCCGAATAAGAACAAAAGCTGAACAATGAAAAACCGCTCCGAGAGCTTTCTCAGAGCGGTTTTTTTAGGTATTTTTCTTAAAGCTTGAGCAAAACAATGGCACAAATGCCGCATAAAAACGCCGGTATCTGAAGCGGACGTATTTTTTCGCCAAACAGCACACGTCCGCATAAAAGGCTCACTAAGATCGTGCCTGCCGATATGACCGGATACATCACCGATGCATTCTCACTGCCGGCTAAAAACAGCGTGCATAAATTGGAGGCTCCTCCGGCAAGACCGGCCGCTGCCGCGCTGAGCTTACCGGGAGCCTGAAGAAATTCCTGCGGCTTCATTTGCATAAGGCTCCGTCCGATGAATACGATGCAGCACGTCAGTCCCGAATAGAACATGAAGGCACCGCAATATTCCTCCGCATACGCGGTCTGGTGCATTTTTTGAAGGATCGAGCAGCCGCCGTTGGATACAAACGTCAGAAGCACGAAAAATGCCCATTTGGAACCGCCTTGCTTAGACGGTTCCTTTTGCTTTCCGAGCGAGGTCAAAATGAGTGCGATGACAAAGAGAACAAGACCAATGCCTTTTAAGAGGCTTAACGGCTCTTTTTGGAAGATCACGCCGTAAAGCAGAGGAAGCATGACCGAAAAGGAGACGATCATCCCCGTGAGTGCCATGGGACCTAAGCACAGAGCGCGGAAACCGGCATACATGGATAAGCACAAGAGCAGTCCATAGGCCGCCCCATACAGTCCGGTCGGCAAATGAAGGACAAAGCCGCTCTTTAGGAAAAAGAGAGCTACGACGAACGAAGCAAGCGCCTTGAACGCATTGAAAAAGGCGGCATTGTCGCTTTTGCGGTTATAAAGCTTGGCAGAAGCGGATTGAGCGACCGAAAACACGATAGCGGAGCAATATAACAGGTTCATTATACCAGATCCCCCACTTCGATCTTCGACCAGCCGGACTTCCGGTATTCACCCTGTGTCGGATATGCCTTGCGAAGCAGCTCTGCCGTATGTGTCTGTTGAATGGAGATATTGCCGTCACGCTCGTCCGGCGCATCGCTGTAGAAGGAACGGGCGGTCTTGCCTAAAAAGAGCGTTCCGCGCGAGAGGGTGTGCCAAGTCGTGTGGATGATGCCGTAAAGCGCCTCCTTTTTCACCGTCTGAACACAGGAATTGATCTTGGGAACACTGCAATCCCAAGGGCAAAGCATCGTGGTAAAGCCATGCTCCTTGAAAAAGAGAGCCGTTTCGACCGGATACTCATTGCAGTCGTATTGCCAATCGGCGATGATCACATCCTTATCCAAAAGCGAGAGCATACGCTCGGCTGTCTCATCACTCGGACAAGCGGCGGAATACTGGTTTTTCGGATTATAGGTCGCGCGACGATGGACAAACATATCGCCCCAGAGGATCGTCTTGCGTCCCTTTTTCTTAAGGTCGGCGGCAATGTGATTAATGTGGGCACACACCGCCTGAATGCTCCGTTCGGAATAATCAAAGCCATAGATCTCATCACAGCCGATGTGGAAGTATTCCCCATCTCCGCAAAGCTCACATAATTCATCGCGAATGTCCGTTTGGAGTGTTTCGACCGGCTCGGTGCCAAAGCGCCAGCTCCAACCTGTCTCGTCAAACAGATACTGAAGCGAGGGGTCGTTGTCCAACACCACGTGCTTTCCGTGCATAACGCGACTGGCGGAGGCATGACCCAGACAGTTGAACATCGGCACGATCTCAAGTCCAAGCGAATGAGCAAGATGCATGAGCGGCGCTATTTCCGCAGTCGTATATGCCTTTTTCCAGGAAAGAGCCGGTTCACACCGGTAGGCATACATTCCCCAGAATTCAACAATGAGATGTGTATACTTCAACAGCGCACACAGCCGGATAAACCTTT
Source organism: uncultured Oscillospiraceae bacterium (assembly GCA_964488785.1). Classification (GTDB taxonomy): domain Bacteria; phylum Bacillota; class Clostridia; order Oscillospirales; family CAG-382; genus UMGS882. Next base: position 2,597 of record CAZAWG010000121.1, read on the forward strand.
CTAACTCCCACAGCTCGGTCTCCGGAAATACACAGAAATGCGCCATGCGGCAGGTCATGCTAGCCTTTTCCGAAAACGTGCAGGTTTTGACAGAGGCGGCAAGCGGACGTGTCATGCCGATGCAGTCAAGAAGCGCATAAAAGCCGTATAATAAGTTCTTTTCGCTGTCGGCTGATACGCAGATACCGCTTTCGGTGATGTTCACCGCATAGCTTTTGCCATCTAACGGAAGCGGTTTTGCATCGCCTAAACGGAATATCGGCTCCTGTATCGGCTCGACCGTCAGCGAAGAGGCATGATAGGTGCAGCTATACCATAGCTCGGAAAAGATCTCTTTGCAAAGAGCGGCATTTGCCCTTGCTGTCGCCATGCAAGGAAGGACATATTCCCCACCGGTATAATGGATATTGGAGGGTGTAAAAAACATACGAATAGCTCCTTTTCTTTTTTCTCATTATACCGCGCTTTTCTCAATATTGTAACAGACTTTTCATTCAAACAGGTGGATATTTCGGTCATTTTTCGGTATACTGTCCATAGGTGATAAGAATGCTCTGTTTGTACGATGAATTTCAGTTTCAGCTGCTGTCGGTCGGCACCTATTCCCACACGCCCGGCACCTATGCGGTCAAAGGACGCCCCTATGCGGCGCTCAGCTATCGAATGCACGGCAAAGCCGCCTTTCGTGTGGATGGAACGACCTTTACCTCTGCGCCGGGGGATATTTTATTCATACCGGCTTTTATGGACTATCATGCCGAATATACCCAAGGTGAGAGTCTTGTTCTTCATTTGACCGATTGCAATTATACCAAAGCGGAAAATATATCCCTTCATGCCGATGCTTTTTTGCAGAATGCCTTCCAGACCATTTGTGACACCTTCCGGGAAGCGTCCCATGTCCATCGTGTCAAGGCTCTTGTCTATACACTGCTTGCCGACATGAATGAATTATCCACCTCTGCGCACGATCCCGGCTTTTCGGAAGGTCTTGCTTATATCGAAAAGCACCTGTATGACCCCCTACTTTCGATACCGGATATCGCTCATGCGCTATGTATGAGCGAATCGACACTGCGACGCTTATTTTACCGTCATTTTGGCGTTTCGCCCTTATCGTATATCCGCGATAAACGCTTGCAGCGCGGAGCAGCGCTTTTATCGGAAAAACGGCTGTCCGTCAAGGAAACCGCCTTTGCCGTCGGTTTTACAGATGAAAAATACTTCTCGCGGTGTATCCGGGAAAAGTATCACGTCTCCCCCTCCTCCTTCCGGAAGGAATTCTAAGACATATGCGGAAAATCGGAAAAAGTAAACTTTTTGCTCTTGACTTTCCTTTAAAAAGAGAGTATACTTATAGGCGTTTGTAATATAGTCGAAAGACTGCCTTAATAGGAAAGGATGAACAACCATGGGCTATCTGCTTTTAGCGTTTTCTCTCTTGACCGGTGCTACAAAGGGATATTGCGGCAAAAAAACCAGCGGCTACACGGCACGGATGTTTGATGCTGTGTGCGCCAATCTTCTTCGTATGCTTTTATGCATTATCATCGGCTTTGCTCTTTTAGTCGTGACCGGCGCCATGCCAGCTCTTGCAGTCGATGGACGTGTGCTTGCCATTTCGCTCTTATCCGGCGTTTCCACCTCTGTTTTCGTGGTGAGCTGGCTGTTTGCCGTTCAGCGCGGCGCGTATATGATGCTTGATGTGTTCAGTATGCTCGGCATGGCGGTGCCGATCGTGGGAAGTCTTATCTGCTTTGGTGAGGGCGTTCGTCTGACCCAGTGTGTCGGCATTCTCATCATCCTTGCCGCTTCCCTTGTGATGTGCTCCTATAACAATTCCATCAAAACGAAGCTAAGCCTCGGTTCCATCCTTCTGCTTCTGTTATCCGGCTTTTCCAGCGGCACCATCGATTTTTCACAAAAGCTGTTTTCCAAATATTCCGGTGGTGTGCCGACCTCGGTATTCAATTTCTATACCTACGTTGTTTCCTTTATCGTGCTTTTGGTGTGTATCCCTGTGTTAAAGCCCAAGGAAGCAAATCCCATCCGGGAAGCCGCCAAATCACTAAAGCCCATTTTCGGCTATATCATTGTGATGGCGACCTGCTTGTTCTTGAACAGCTACACCAAGACCCTTGCAGCCGGCTATGATTATCTGCCCTCGGCGGTGTTGTATCCGCTCACCTGGGGCGCATCCCTTATTCTTTCGACTACCATGTCGGCGGTGTTCTTTAAGGAAAAGCTGACGGTCAAATCCATTATCGGCGTGATGCTTGCATTTGCCGGTGCGGTGACAGTGAATTTATAATCCTTGCTTTGCCTCCCAAAAGAAGCTCTTCTTTGGGAGGCTTTTCCTGTAAGATTGCTTTCCTTCGATCTTTCCGCAGACAATGAAATGAAAAAAGCAATTCCGAAGAAATACTCAACCTGTCGTAAAACCAAAATTCCATTCTTTTGCGGAGCTTTTCTTGTAAGAAAAGCGACCGAGGTCAAGGGCAAGTAGC
>CAZAWG010000122.1:0-1537 GCA_964488785.1 uncultured Oscillospiraceae bacterium
CAGACAAACAGAGTCAGAGTCTGTCGTGCTGCCATTACACAATTCCGCAATGTCTCTCAACTGACAAGAATTATTATAGCACAGCTGACTCGATTTGTCAACAATTATTTTTCGATTTTATATTATTATTTTAGATACATTTTGCATTCTCAAACCGCTTCTTCTTTTCCGCTTGCATCCGAACGGTAAGCCGCATCCATTACACGATTGACATATGCACCTTGTGCAAAGCCCGGCAAAAAGGGCTTTCCTTCTGCCACAGCCGACAGATAGCTATACATCGAGTGGATATGCCCACGCGCCCATCCAATGGGGGCACGCATTCCGGGAAATACCGCCGCCGGGTCATCGTAACGTCCCACACATTCGACAGCGGTAAAGCCACGTTCGCCGCCATAGGGGGTCGCAGGATGGTCGGAATCGTAGACATACAGGTAGTTGGGGTTCATAAGATCAAACCGCAAGGCACCCTTTGTTCCATAGATAGTCAAAGTGAAATCATCGTTTGCACCCATAGCGACCTTGCTTGCTTCAATGGTGCCACACGCGCCACCGGCTAAACGAGCGGTGATATAAAACGCTTCATCGGCATTGGTTTTCCAAGGCTTTCCATCCGATCCCATACGCTCCGGATAGACGATCTGTGAAAGACCACGCACCGTTTCGATACGATTAGCCGGGTCATTACCCAGAACAAAGGAAAGCAGGTCGATGGCATGAGAGCCAAGGTCAAATAGCACACCGCCGCCGCAGATGTCGGCATCCTGCTTCCATCCGCGCGGACGGGCCGGATCGGTAGCGGAAGAGTGCAGATACGCACTGCGGAACGAAACGATACGCCCTAATTTCCCTTCGGCGACCAGGGCGGCGGCACGCATGGCAGACGGCAGATGGCGGTTGTTGAACACCATACCATGGATCACACCGGCTTTTTCGGCAAGGTCTGCTAATTCTTCGGCTTCAGCCGGAGAAATGCCGAGCGGCTTTTCACAGAGGACGTGCTTTTTATGAAGAAGCGCAGACTTGACCTGCTCAAAATGGCAGATGTTAGGGGTACAGATGTCGATCACATCGATCGTCGGGTCATTTAAGACGGCTTCGTAATCGGTGGTGACGTGTTCAAAGCCGAGCATAGCGGCCTTTTCTTTGGCGGAAGCGACATCGCGTGTAACAAGGGTATGCAGATGTGCTTCGAAGGGGAGCGGATGGTAGCAATACCGTAAAGCGGTCACGGAGGCGGAATGGGCACGACCCATGGCACCGGAGCCAAGAAGGGCAATGTTGATTTTTTTCATAAGGATGTATCCTTTCTGCTTGGAACGGAAGTCAATTTTGTGCGCCGCAAGGCGAATCTGATTCTATTATAGCATTTTTTGGGGATTTTGCAAGACTCTTTCGCGAGATTTCAAACATTTTGCTTTTGAAAGCCTTTAACGCGAGTATTGCAGTGGCGCTTCGCCACATTATACCACATTTGGGAGTTTTTGCAAGACTCTTTCGCGAGATTTCAAACATTTTGCTTTTGAAAGCCTTTAAC
>CAZAWG010000122.1:1637-5096 GCA_964488785.1 uncultured Oscillospiraceae bacterium
AAACATTTTGCTTTTGAAAGCCTTTAACGCGTGTATTGCAGTGGCGCATCGCCACATTATACCACATTTGGGAGTTTTTGCAAGACTCTTTCGCGAGATGTCAAACATTTTGCTTTTGAAAGCCTTTAACGCGTGTATTGCAGTGGCGCATCGCCACTTTGGGAGATTTTGCAAGCTTGACTTGATGATTCAAGTTCAAAGGCTGTGGGTGGTGTGGGCGTTGTCACACTTATGCTTATCGTAACGGACAAAAATAGAATGAAAAAGAACGGTATGCCAAAGGCACGGACCGTGGGATAAGAAGCGCCCCCGGCGCATCGTTCCGAGGGCTTCGCTTTTCTACTCGATCGACAGCACCTTATAATCCTGCGCTTCTACCGCCTCACGCAGTGCTTCGTCCGACACCGGCACTTCTAAGGTCACTATCGCCGTTCCCGTCTCATGGCTGACCTCGGCGGTAACGCCTCTGATGGCTTCAAGCACCTTCTTGACGCGTGAAGCGCAATGTCCGCACATCATTCCTTCGATCTTCATGGTCTTTTTCATGGTTTGTACTTCCTTTCTGTTATCAGAATCCTTTATCGTATCAGCCGCTTGCGGCGTGATCGCTTTGTATGCTTTTTTATGTCTTGCGTTTTTGGAAAGATCGACAAGCCCTAAGCGCAGAGCATTGGTCACCACGCAAAAGCTGGATAAGCTCATAGCCGCCGCACCAAGCATCGGGTTTAGCTTCCAGCCGAACAGGCGGATAAAGACACCGGCGGCAACCGGGATCCCGATCGTATTATACAAAAACGCCCAAAACAGGTTTTCATGGATATTCTTTAAGGTCGCCTGTCCTAAACGAATGGCACGCGGCACATCCGACAGACGGCTTTTCATAAGCACCACATCCGCCGCATCGATGGCGATATCCGTTCCGGCTCCGATGGCAATGCCCACATCGGCTTGTGTCAGGGCTGGAGCATCGTTAATGCCATCCCCCACCATGGCGACCCGTCCGCTCTCCTGCAAGCGGCGAATGACAGCTTCCTTGCCGTCCGGACGCACACCGGCGACTACTTCATCCACCCCGGCGGTCTTTCCGATTGCGCGCGCTGTACGCTCATTATCGCCGGTAAGCATCACCACACGCATTCCCATATCGTGCAAACGGCGAATAGCTGATGGGCTATCGTTTTTGATGGTATCAGCAACCGCAATAAGCCCCAGAAATCCATCTTCACAGGCAAAGAACAGCGGTGTTTTGCCTTCCTCACAAAGTGCTTCGGCACGGTCACGCACCTTGTCCGGCACATTCGCTTTTGTTTCGATATAGGCGAGATTTCCGCCATACAGGCGTTTTCCTTCATATAGAGCGGTAAGTCCCTTGCCGGGGAGTGCTTCAAAGCCGGTGATCGGTGTCGATTTCATGCCCTTTTCGGCGCCGTAAGACACCACCGCACGCGCTAACGGATGCTCACTTTGCATTTCCAAGGCATAAGCCGCCGTCAAAAGCGCATTTTCCGTGACCGCATCGTCCGGGTACACCTCCGTCACACGCGGACTTCCCTCGGTGACCGTGCCGGTCTTATCGAGTGCGACGATACGCACACGACCGCTGTTCTCCAAAGAAGCTGCTGTTTTGAAGAGTATCCCATTTTTCGCGCCCACGCCACTTCCCACCATGATGGCGACCGGGGTAGCAAGTCCCAACGCGCACGGACAGCTGATAACAAGCACCGAAATGCCTCTGGCAAGGGCAAAGCCGATCTCTTCTCCGACAAGAAGCCACACCGCAGTCGTAAGCGCGGCAAGTGCTAACACCGTCGGCACAAATACCGCCGACACGCGGTCAGCCGCCTTGGCAATGGGAGCTTTCGTCGCGCCCGCCTTCTCGACCATGCGGATGATCTGGGAAAGCGCCGTATTCTCCCCCACACGGGTCGCCCGGCATTTTAAGAAACCGGAGGTATTGACGGTCGCGCCCGACACCTCATCCCCCACCGTCTTGTCCACCGGCAGGCTTTCGCCGGTCAGAGCCGCTTCGTTAACGGCGCTTTCGCCCTCAGTGACGATACCGTCTGTGGGGATGCTTTCGCCGGGACGGACGACAAAGATATCGTCCACACGCACACGACTTGCCGGAACCACCGTTTCCACGCCATCCTTCCACAGGGTCGCCTGGGTGGGGGCAAGCTCCATAAGGCTCTTTAAGGCATTCGTAGTTTTTCCCTTAGAATGGGCTTCCAACATTTTCCCGACCGTGATCAGCACTAAGATCATAGCCGCCGATTCAAAATACAGCTCATGCAGATAGCTATTTGCCACGGTGACTTTCCCCATGCTCACTGCATGGCTCATCAAAAACAAAACCACCACGCTATAAACAAAGGAGGCCGAGGAGCCAAGTGCCACAAGGGTATCCATCGTAGGTGAACCACGAAAGAGGGCGGCAAAGCCTTTAGTGAAGAATTTCTGATTGATCACTAAAATAAGTCCTGACAACAGCAGCTGTGCAAGGCCAATGGAAAGCGGATTCTGTGCTAAAACTGCCGGAAGGGGGAGTCCGAGCATTGGACCCATGGACAGCGTCATAAGTGCCGCTAACAGCACGAACGACACACACAGTCTTTGGATGAGTCTGGGAGTTTCGTGATCCTCTAAGCTTTTTTCATTTGTTGTCGAACTTGTTTCAGTCGATCCATCCTTTTCGCTGGCGCCATAGCCGGCCTTTTCAACGGCGGCTATGATCTGCTCCGGGCTTGCTGTGCCCTCCACGCCCATGGAGCCGGTCAACAGATTGACCGCGCATTCTGACACACCGGGAAGTGCCGAAACGGCTTTTTCGACGCGCGCACTGCACGCCGCACAGCTCATACCGGTGACGGTATATTGCTTCATAAGGAACTCCTTTCTGGTTTTCTTCTTCGTTATTTCATCAACCGTTGCAGGGTATCGGTCAATTCGTCGATGATCTCATCGTGCCCGGCTCGCAGATCGTTTGCCACGCAGCTTTTCATGTGCATTCGGATAAGCTCACGATTAAACGCATTGACAGCGGCACCCACAGCGGCAGACTGGATCAAGATATCGTTGCAATAGTCATCTTCCTCCACCATGCCGCAAAGGCCGCGTATCTGTCCCTCGATACGGCGAAGGCGGTGGATAAGCTTCTTTTTTTCTTCGTCATTCCGGTGTGTTTTTTGCGACGTACAGCAGTTTTTCTTTATCTCTGTCTTATTTTCAAGCATTTTTTCTTTGTTTTCCATAGTGCATTCTCCTTTATACCGGGTACGGGTATATTATATACCTACAGGGGGTATTTGTCAAGGGGAGATTTTTGGTTTTGATTTCTTCTACGCCCTTTGTCGCAATGCTCGTCCGAAGGAAGGTGGAATGTTCTTTGCCTTTTTGGCTTTTCGTTTGAGTTTTGGTGGTGGCGTTTATGCCGCCAAAACGGGCAATGGGCACGCGGAC